>JAXDMF010000164.1:0-3991 GCA_034666205.1 Gemmatimonadales bacterium | reverse complement strand
GGAAGCGCCCGTCCTCGGGATTGGTGCTGTAGCCGAGCTCGACCAGAATGGCGGGGCGGCGGGCGGTGGTGAGCACCATGAAGCCGGCTTGCTTGACTCCCCGATTATCGCCAACGTGAACCTCCTTGAGGTTCCGCTGCACCAGGTCGGCCGCACGCGCTGATTCCCGCAGATGCTCATTCAACTGCAGATCCTTCAGTATGAAGTCGAGTCCCACGCCCGATGCGGCATCAGGCGTACCGCCTTCGAACCGCACGGCTTCGTTCTCCATCTGGGCGACACGGGCCGCGTCTTCGGTTCGCGCCTCGGCCAGAAAGTAGGTCTCGAATCCCCTGATGTCGGTATACCCCGGACGCCTGGCCAGGGAGTTTACGTGCAGGCTCACGAATAGATCGCAAGCCTCGGTGCAGTATCTGCCCCTGTCGCCCAGCGCGATCAGTGTGTCGGACGACCGGGTCATGGTGACACCGACGCCTCGTCGCTTGAGCTCGTCGCGAAGCAGAAGGCCTACTTGGAGGGTTACATCCTTCTCTCGAGTGCCGCGAGGAAAGAACGTACCCGGGTTTCCCGGATCGACTCCCCCATGGCCGGGATCGATGGTCACGATGTGTCCCGGCCGGAGTCCGTTCGGAAGCCGCGGGTCCGCGATCGGTATCGGCGCGCGAGCCACCGGCGACCGGCTCGCCATGGTGACGTCGATCAGGCGTGCCCGACGCCAATCGTAGCGGTAACGCTCTCCGAGGAAGGAGGGCAGCACCCGGGCGACGAACTCGAAGGGGAGGTAGAGCGTGTCGCGCGACACCGATGCGGAGCCGGCCAGCGCCTGAAGCTGATTGCCGAAGACATAGAGCGGCGTGCCCACCAGGAAACGGAACGCCTGCCGAGCCACGCTCACCTCGGCCCAACCGTCGGCCACGCGAGCCGAGCCGTCCAGTGCCGTCAGCAGCGCCGGTGCCGCGATGACCGGCGCACCCGAGGCATCGGTGCGCACCGGAAGCCGGGCCTCACCGCGGGCACTGGACACTGTGACGATCATGGGAGCGGAATCAGAGCCGAAGCCGGCGAGTGCAAGGAGAAGGGCGAGCGTCGCGGTCATCGCCGGCCTCGGGTCGAGACCGCCCGCGCCGCTTCTCGCTCTTCCACCCGGCGCTTGATGGTCTCGCGCTTATCGTGCTGCTTCTTGCCCTTCCCCAGGGCCAGGGCGACCTTGGCCCGCCCATTCTTGAAGTACAGCTCCAGCGGCACGAGGGTCAGGCCACGCTGCTCGACGGCGCCGATCATCCTCTCGATCTCACGGCGATGCAACAGGAGTTTCCGGGTCCGGACCGGGTTGTGGTTGTAGCGGTTGCCCTGCTCGTAAGGCGTGATATTCATCCCTTCGAGAAACACTTCCCCGTTCTTCAGCCTGGCGTAGGCCTCCTTGATGGACGCCTTGCCGCTTCGGAGTGACTTGACCTCGGTCCCGGTCAGGACGATGCCGGTTTCCCAGGTCTCGAGGACGTGGTAATCGTGGGTCGCCTTGGGATTGCGGGCGACCGATTGCTTCCGCGGGGCGGAGGGGGGGGTCTCGCGGCTCACGTCGGGAATCTAAGCAAAGGATAGGCCACCACTTCGGTCGGGTCAACGCCCTGGGGTTTGAAGGAGCGGAGAGGGCGGAGAGGACGAAAAGGGGAAGCGGACGGAGAATACCAAAGACAGTGCCGAAGGCGGGACTCGAACCCGCACGGGCTTGCGCCCACTGCGCCCTGAACGCAGCGCGTCTACCAGTTCCACCACTTCGGCGAGGGCGCAAAAGTACCCGTCTTCTCCGCCCTTTTCAATACCGCGGCATACCTACTTCAACTCGATCGGCCCATGCGTCGATGCCTCCGGCAAGGCTCCGGACCCGGTTGAAACCGGCACCCTTGAGAATCCCGAGTGCCTTCATCGAGCGCGCCCCGTGGTGGCAGTGGGTGACGATCTCGGCGTGGCCGTCCAGCTCCCCGACGCGCTCGGGAAGCTGGCTGAGAGGGATCAGCTGAGCTCCCTCGATGTGGGCGATCTCCCACTCATGGGGCTCGCGCACGTCGATCAGAACCAGGCCGCTTCCCTTTTCGTCCAGCTCGCGCCGCAGCTCTTCAGCCGTGATTTCGGGTCCCGCATACGATGGCTCGGCCCCAATCCCACAGAACGCCTCGTAGTCGATCAGCTCGTGGATCGAGGGGGTGTCTCCGCAGATCGGGCAAGCCGGATCCTTCCGAAGCTGCAGCTCCCGGAACCGAAGCTTCAGTGCATCGAAGAGCACCAGCCGGCCAATCAGAGAGTCTCCCGCGCCGATGATCCACTTGATGGTCTCCAGCGCCTGAATGCTGCCGATGATCCCCGGCAGGACGCCGAGCACGCCGCCTTCAGCGCAGCTTGGCACCAGTCCCGGCGGGGGTGGCTCCGAGTAGAGGCACCGGTAACAGGGTCCCTGCTTGGCATAGAACACCGATGCCTGCCCCTCGAACCGAAAGATGCTGCCGTAGACGTTGGGTTTCCCGAGCAGGACGCAGGCATCGTTCACCAGGTATCGCGTGGGGAAGTTGTCGGTTCCGTCTACCACGATGTCGTACTCGCGCAGGATTTCCATCGCGTTCTGCGAGCTGAGCCGGGTCTCGTGCTTCTCGATTCGAACGTTGGGGTTGAGATCGGTCAGCCTCGCCTCGGCCGACTCGAGCTTGGGCCGGCCCAGCGTGGAGGTGCCGTGCACGATCTGGCGCTGGAGGTTGGTGAGGTCGACCGCGTCGAAGTCGACGATGCCGATCGTCCCCACACCGGCGGCGGCGAGGTAGAGAGACAGCGGCGAGCCGAGCCCACCGGCACCGATGGTGAGGACACGAGCGGCCTTGAGCTTCCGCTGGCCGCCGATGCCGACCTCGGGAAGCAGGAGGTGTCTCGAGTAGCGCAGCACCTCGGCGTGAGAGAGCTGCGGCTCGGTCTGGGTCACCGGCGCGCCGCCCGCGATGCTGGGCACGATGGTGAGAACATCGCCCGGACGCACCGGCGTGGCGGTGGACTCCAGATGGCGGATATCCGTTTCGTTCAAATACAGGTTGACGAAGTTGCGCAGACGGCCGTCGTCCTGAAGCAGATGCCGCTTGAGCCCGGCATGCGTGGCCATGAGGCCGTCCAGGATCTGGCCCACCGTATCGCCGGCCAGCTCGATGCTGTCCTGCCCGGCGGTGAAACTCCGCAGCGGAGTTGGTATGGAAACGGTCACCGACATATGGTCACACCTCGCTGAAGACTTCGAGAGACTCGCGGCTCATGGCCGAGCGATCGTCCTCCAGCACCCAGCTGGCGAGCTCGGCCGCACGTCCACGATCCACCCCCACGATGATGTAGCTGTACCAGGGCCACGCGTGCTCGGTATCGAATGCCGACGGTGCGGCCGGGTGATCGGGGTGCGAATGATAGTACCCGAGCACCTCGAGCTCGGACCCGCGCAGGTCAGAGACAGTCCTGCGCAGATCGTCCGGAGCGATGAGATAGCGGTGAGGGTCGTCGGTCCGACGATTGTGCATGGGGACCAACCGCACGACCTCCTTGGTCTCACCTGCCCTCCCTGCCAGCACCCCGCAACACTCCCCAGGGTAGGCCAGCTCGCCGTGGCGCCTGATCTCGTCGGCCATCGCACCACTTAGGCGTAGGGTCACTTCACTGCCCATCGGTGAGGATCGCTGAGGTAGCGGGCCCCGGTGTCGCACCCGATTACCACGACCACGGCCGCCGGGTCATGCCGAACGATGTCCAGCGCGGCGGCGACGGCTGCTCCGGCCGACCAGCCCACCAGGATGCCGGCCTCACGCGCCAGCCAGCGGGCCGTGCGGTCGGCAGTCTCTGTCGGCACCTCCGCCACGGTGTCGGGCAAAGCCGGATCGTACAGGGCGGGCGGGTTCGGCGTCGTCGCCAGATGCTTCAAACCTTCGAGGCCATGCAATGGCGAGTCCGGCTGCACCCCCACGAGCTT
>JAXDMF010000163.1:0-6144 GCA_034666205.1 Gemmatimonadales bacterium | reverse complement strand
CGCCGCTGGGGCCCCGTACCACCATGGGGCAGGGTAGAAACGCGCGGTAGCGGGCCGTGGCCACGTAGTTGGTGAGCATGTCGTAGGCGCACGAAATGAAGTCGATGAACTGCATCTCGCACACCGGGCGCAGGCCCATGTGAGCGGCACCCGCAGCCGCCCCGACGATGGCTGCTTCCGAGAGCGGCGTATCGATGACCCGGCGCTCGCCGAAGCGGGATTGAAGCCCCTCCGTCACCTTGAAAGCGCCACCGTAGGCCCCGATGTCCTCGCCCATGCAGATGACCTCGGGATCCCGTTCCATCTCCTCGAACAGCCCCTGGCGGATGGCCTCGAGATACGTCGTCTCAGCCATCGTGGGTTCCCCAGCTGGCGGGACGCTCGTGGACCTCGACCGCGGACCGCACGCCCTGGCGGTACCAGAGTGCGGGTGCGCGGGCCGGATCGGCATAGACGCCGTGCAACGCATCGCCCGGCTCCGGCGCCGGCGACGCCTCTGCTTCGTCGGTGGCCTTGTCGATCTCGGCGATCACCCGCGCGTCGATCCGCTCGAGCTCCTCGGTCGAAACGCCCTCTCGGCCGGTCAGCTCCTTGATGTAGCGGTCCACCGGATCGTTCTCCCGGGCCCAACGGTCGATCTCACCGGCAGGGACGTACGACTGGTTATCGTGCTCCGCGTGGCCCTTTCGCCGGTAGGTCATCAGCTCGATCAGAGTGACGCCCTCACCCCGTCTGGCCCGGTCCACGGCCTCCTTGGTCACCTGGTATGTCGCGAGCACGTCATTCCCGTCGGCCCGAACACCCGGGATGCCGTAGCCGATCGCCTTGTCCTTGAAGCTGGTGCAGGCCGTCTGTTTGCTGGTGGGCGTGGAATACGCGTAGCCGTTGTTCTCCACGATCACTACCAGGGGGCAGCGCTGCACCGCGGCGAAGTTGATCCCTTCATGGAACGCCCCGGTCGACGTGGCCCCATCGCCCACGTAGACCAGGCCGACCCGCTCCTCGCCCCGAAGCTTGAACGAGAGCGTCACCCCGGCCATCACCGGCACCATGTCGCCCAGATGAGAGATCTGGCCGATGAACCCGCGGACCGTATCGCCAAAGTGGATGTTGAGCTCGCGGCCTCGCGTCGGCGAGTCGCCCTTAGCCATGTACTGCCGGAGGATCTCCAGCGGAGTGGCGCCTTGAACCAGCATGGACCCGAGGTTGCGGATCAGGGGGGACAGCACGTCGCCCTTGGAGCGGTCGAGCGCGTACGCCGAACCCACCGCGTCGGCTTCCTGCCCCAGCGAGCGAAACAACCCGCCCACCACCTTGGTCTGGCGGTACAGATTCACCAGCCGCTCCTCGAGCGAGCGGGTCAGTCGCATGTAGTAGTACAGCTCGAGGAGCTGCTCGCGCGTCAGCTCCGGCCGAGCCGCCCGGGACGACGCGATGGCGCCGCTAGCGGCCATGCATCTCGCCTACGCTTTGACCGCGACCGGCCGCCCGGCGCCGGCCGAGTGCGGCTCGGCCTCAATCCGCATCCCGTAGAACGAGCGATACACGAAGAGGAGCGCGGCCAGGAAGAAGGCCACCGCAAGCACCTTGCTCAGCGTGGCGTTGCCGCCACTCACCAGGTAAACGCCGAGCTCGACGGCAAGAAGGCCAAACAGGGTGGTGAACTTGATCACCGGGTTCATCGCGACGGATGAAGTGTCCTTGAACGGATCGCCCACGGTGTCGCCCACGATCGAAGCATCGTGGAGCGGCGTGCCTTTCATTTTGAGCTCGGTCTCGACGATCTTCTTGGCGTTATCCCAGGCCCCGCCGGCATTCGCCATGAAGATGGCTTGGAACAGGCCGAACATCGCGATCGAGATCAGATAACCGATGAAGAAGAACGGCTCGATGAAGGCGAAGGCGAGGGTGGAGAAGAAGACGCCAAGGAAGATGTTGAACATTCCCTTCTGGGCGTACTGAGTGCAGATCTCGACCACGCGCCGGCTGTCCTCCACCGAGGCCTTGGTGACGCCTTCGAGCCGGATGTTGGCCTTGATGAACTCCACGGCCCGATAGGCGCCGGTGGTGACGGCCTGCGTCGAGGCGCCGGTGAACCAGTAGATCACGGCACCGCCGGTGATGAGGCCGAGCAGAAACGGCGGATGGAGGATGGACAGATTCTCCATGCCACTGGTCAAGCCATGGGTGAGGGCCATGATGATCGAGAAGATCATGGTAGTGGCGCCCACCACCGCCGTTCCAATGAGCACCGGCTTGGCCGTGGCCTTGAACGTGTTCCCTGCCCCGTCGTTCTCCTCCAGCAGCTCTTTGGCGGTCTCGAAATTCAGATCGAAGCCATAGTCTCGCTTGATCTCCTGCTTCACTCCCGGGATCTGCTCGATCAGCGAGAGCTCGTAGATGGACTGCGCGTTGTCGGTTACGGGCCCGTAGCTGTCCACCGCGATGGTGACCGGGCCCATGCCCAGGAACCCGAACGCGACGAGGCCGAAGGCAAAGATCGCCGGCGCCTTCATCAGCTCGCCCAGACCGAGTGTGCTCACGCCGTAGGCGATCGCCATCAGGCCCATGATCGTGATGCCGAGCCAATAGGCGGAGAAGTTCCCCGCCACGAAGCCGGACAGAATGTTGAGCGATGCCCCACCCTCGCGGGACGACGTCACCACCTCGCGGACGTGCCGCGAATCGGTCGAAGTGAACACCTTCACCAGCTCCGGGATGATCGCGCCGGCCAGCGTGCCGCAGGAGATGACCGAGGAGAGCTGCCACCAGAGATCAGGGTTGCCGCCGAGATGGGGGACGATCACATACGAAAGCAGGTACGTGAGCACGACGGAGACGATCGAGGTGAACCAGACCAGCTGGGTGAGCGGGGACTCGAAGTTGAACTTCCCGGCGTCGGCATACCTGGCCTGGGATATCCGGTTGCTGATCAGATAGGAGAATCCCGACGCGAGAACCATCATCACCCGCATCAGGAAGATCCACACCAGGAGCTGCGCCTGGATGGTGGTGTCGGCCACTGCCAGGACGATGAACGAGATGAGCGCCACTCCAGTGACGCCGTAGGTCTCGAAGCCGTCGGCCGTCGGGCCGACCGAGTCGCCCGCATTGTCGCCGGTGCAGTCGGCGATGACGCCAGGGTTGCGGGCATCATCTTCCTTGATCTTGAACACCACCTTCATCAGGTCCGACCCGATGTCGGCGATCTTGGTGAAGATGCCGCCGGCGATACGGAGTGCGGCCGCGCCAAGCGATTCACCGATGGCGAATCCGAGGAAGCAGGCGCCGGCCACATCAGCCGGGATAAAGAGCAGAATCGCCAGCATGAACAGCAGCTCGACCGAGATCAGCATCATGCCGACGCTCATCCCCGACCGGAGCGGAATCTCGGAGACCGGCCAGGACTTACCCCGCAACGCAGCAAACGCCGTTCGGGAGTTCGCCAGGGTGTTGATCCGGATGCCGAACCAGGCGACTCCGTAGCTTCCGCCCATGCCGATGATGCTGAAGAGCAGAATGACGAGAATCTTGGGGAGCTCGAGGCCGGTCAGCAGGAAGTACACCACGATCACGGTGCCGATGAAGCCGAACAGGACCAGCAGCAGCTTGCCCTGCTGCACCATATAGGCCTTACAGGTCTCGTAGATGAGCTCGGAGATCTCGGCCATGCTGCGGTGCACCGGCAGATTCTTCACGTGGGAATAGCTCAGGAGACCGAACAGCAGACCCAGCACACAGACCACCAGGCCGGAGAGCAGGATCTGGTGACCGGTGAAGCCGAGGAAGTCTCCCTGGTTCAGATCGGGGAGCCGGAGGTTCACCTCACCACCGGGGCGGTGTGCGCCGGTGCCTTGCGCCGCCTCCTGGGCGGCGAGGGCCGGGAGTACGAGCGGGGCGAGTGCCGTTCCGATGAAAAACACTAGCAACAGCCTGGCGACAGGTCGGAACACCGTACGGGCAAAAAGCATCGTCAAATTTCTCCTGGGCATCACAGGCATGGGTGCAGTCGCGAGAGAGATCAGTAGGCGCCGATGGGGCGGTGGTCGGGCTCCGCCAAGGTATGGACCAGCGTCAGAAAGCGCTTGGCCATCTTATCCGCCTCGCTCTCGCCGACCTGATTGGTCTCAACGGTGACCAGGGTGTAGTGACCGCCTTCAGCCTGGACGGTCACCCCAATCCGGCCGATGGTCCCGGCGAACTGCCGGCGCCGGGGCTGTTCCTCGACCGGCGCCATGGTCGCGCCAAAGAAGCGTGCCGCACCGGCGAGAACCTGATCGGGCGGAATACTGGTCCTATGGAAGTACTTCATCAGTCTTCCAGATAATACTCGATACCCAGATGGGTGATCTGCTGCTCCCCCATCAAATACCGCAGCGTGTTCTTGAGCTTGATCTGTTGAATGAAGAGGTCGTGCTCCGGGTACAGGCCAGGTGCCACCTGCGGGCTCTTGAAGTAGAACGACAGCCACTCCTGGATTCCGGTGAGCCCGGCCCGCTGGGAAAGATCGAAGAACAAAGCCAGATCGAGCACGAGCGGGGCTGCCAGGATGGAGTCCCGACAGAGGAAATCGACCTTGATCTGCATCGGGTAGCCCAGCCACCCGAAGATGTCGATGTTGTCCCAGCCCTCCTTGTTATCCCCGCGTGGCGGATAGTAGTTGATCCGCACCTTGTGGTAGATCTTGCCGTAGAGCTCGGGGTAGAGTTGCGGCTGGAGGATGTACTCCAACACTCCCAGCTTCGACTCTTCCTTGGTCTTGAAGCTCTCCGGATCGTCCAACACCTCGCCATCGCGATTGCCCAGGATGTTGGTCGAATACCAGCCCGCGACGCCCAGCATGCGCGCCTTGAACATCGGCGCCAGCACCGTCTTGATCATGGTCTGGCCGGTCTTGAAATCCTTCCCGCCGATAGGAACGCCTTTGCTCTTGGCGAGCTGCTCCATGGCCGGGAAGTCGCAGGTGAGGTTGGGGGCCCCGTTGGCGAAGGGGACTTTTTCCTGGATGGCGGCGTAGGCGTAGAGCATGGAGGGCGCGATCGTGGGGTCGTTGGCGTCGATCGCCTTCTCGAAGGCCTCGAGGGTCCAGTGGCTCGGCCCCGGGCTGATGAAGATCTCGGTCGAGGCACACCAGACCATCACCAGGCGATTGCACTTGTGCTTTGCCTTGAAGTCACGGATGTCCTTGCGCAGCGCCTCCGCCTGTTCCCGCTTGCTGGTGCCCGGCTTGACGTTCTTTCCCTCGAGCCGCTTCACGTAGTGTTGGTCGAAGACCGCCGGCATCGGCTTGATGCCCTTGAGGAACGCGGCGATGGGCTCGATGTGCTCGTGCCGGTCCAGCACGCCCGCGTGGAGGGCGGCGGCATAGGCATCGTCCGGGACCGGATCCCAGGCACCGAAGACGAGGTCGTCCAGCGCCGCCAGCGGGACGAACTCCCGGATCAACGGCGCGCGCTTGTCGGTGCGCTTACCCAGCCGGATTGTTCCCAGCTGGGTCACCGACCCGATGGGACGGGCCGCGCCACGGCGAACATTCTCCACGCCGGCGATGAACGTGGTCGCGACCGCCCCCAGACCCACACACAACACGCCGAGCTTTCCTTGAGCCGGCGCGATCTGCCGGGCGGTTTGTTCTGCCACTGATCATGATCCTTTCGCGAGAGGGTCCAGAGCGGGGCGCTTGACATCCGGCGGGGGTTTCAATTCGGTCTGGAGCTTTACTGCCTCGGCCTGCTTGGCCTCCTCGGTGTCGAGCGCGTTATCCACCTTGCCGGCATACTGGTGGACATACACGAATCGCTGCACGACGGTGATGATTGAGGCAACGGCGAGCAGGGCGACGATGGCCTCGAGCAGGAGGGAGTGGCGGCCGGCGCCGAAAACCAGCGACGCCAGGCCGAGGCCCAGCACTCGTTCGGCCCGCTGCGCGATGCCCACCTTGCAGTCGATCCCAAGCCCTTCCGCCCGCGCCCGCGCGTAGGAGACGAGCACCGAGCCCAGAATGGCGATCATGCAGAGAATGACTGCGGGAGTCCGATAAGCCACATCGGGAGCGGTGAGCAGGAAGGCGCCGATGCCGATGAAGGTAGCACCGTCCCCCACCCTGTCGATGGTGGAGTCGTAGAAGGCGCCGAACCGCGTCAC
>JAXDMF010000162.1:0-3139 GCA_034666205.1 Gemmatimonadales bacterium | reverse complement strand
CGGCCTCAAGGAAGTGCTTCAGTGACCAAACGCGACTTCCTCGCTCTGGAAGACTGGAAACCGGCAGAAGTCGAGGAGCTGCTGGCCCTGGCCGGGAGGATCAAACGGGGCGAGGTCAGCGGCGGGCTCGACAAGAAAGTGCTCGCCATGGTCTTCATGGATCCGAGCCTCCGGACCAGGACCAGCTTCGAGACTGCCATGTTCCTCCATGGCGGGCACGCGGTCGTGCTGGAGCCCGGCAAAGGCAGCTGGACCCTGGAGACCGAGCCGGGCGCGGTGATGGACGGGACGTCGGTCGAGCACATCGTGGATGCTGCGCGGGTGCTGGGCCGGTACGCCGATGCGCTCGGTGTACGCTCGTTTCCCCGCGGGTCCGATTGGGCGGTGGCCCGGCAGGACGCGATCATCAAGAGCTTCGCCCAACACTGCGAGAAGCCGGTCATCAACCTGGAGTCGGCCCGGCGGCACCCCTGCCAGGCGTTGGCCGACTCGATGACGCTGCGGGAAAAGCTGGGCTCGGTCGAGGGCAAACGCTTCGTGCTCTACTGGGCCTGGCATCCCAAGGCCCTGCCCACCGCGGTCCCCGCCAGCGCCGCGCTTGCCGCCGCTCGGCTCGGCATGGAGATCGTCATCGCCCGGCCCGAGGGCTATCAGCTCGATCCGGAGGACACGGCGCTGATCCGGAAGACCGCGCAAGAATCCGGAGGCGAGTTCGTGCACATCATCGACGATCCCGACGAGGCGCTGGTGGGAGCCGATGCCGTCTACGTGAAGTCGTGGGGATCGGTAAAGCTGTACGGGAAGCCGGAGGAAGAAGCCGAGCAGCGCGCCGGCCTGCGCGACTGGCGGCTGACCGCGCCAAGGCTTCGTTCGACCCGGGGCGGGAAGGGGATCGTCATGCACTGCCTGCCGGTGCGGCGCAATGTCGAGATCGACGACAACGTCCTCGACGGCCCGAACTCGGTGGTGGTGGACCAGGCGGAGAATCGGTTGCACGCGCAGCGGGCGTTGCTCCTGGAACTGATAGGAAACAGGTGATTGCAAATCCGTGTCACCCTGACCCCGAGCGCAGCGAGGGGGAGGGGGGCGAAGCTGAACCCGCGCTCCGGCCCCCTCGGTCGCTCCGCTCCCTCAGGGTGACACCACGCGCGGAGTCGAGATGAGTATTGACACAAGCAAGGGAATTGCCGGTCTCAAGGGCGCACTCCGCTACGTGCGGGCCTACCGCGATCAGGTCTTCGTGGTCAAGCTCGGCGGCGACGTGCTCAGCGAGCCGGACACACTCGACGGTGTCACCGGCCAGCTCGCCCTGCTCTCATCGCTCGGCATCCGGCTGGTGGTGGTACATGGCGGCGGCCCTCAAGCCACGGCGCTGAGCCGCCGGCTCGGCCTCGAGCCCCGACTCGTCGCCGGGCGACGAGTGACCGACGACGGGGCACTCGACGTCGCCAAGATGGTCTATGCCGGTCAGATCAACGTGAACCTGCTGGCGGCGCTGCGGGACCACCGGGTGCAGGCGGTGGGACTCAGCGGGGTGGATGCCGAGCTGATCACCGCCCACCGGCGCCCTCCCGTCTCGGTGGTGGACGATTCCGGCGCCACCGTGCGGGTGGACTATGGCCACGTGGGCGACATCGATCGCGTCGATCCCCGGGTGCTGGTGACCCTGATGGATGCGCGCATGGTGCCGGTGGTAGCGAGTCTGGCCGGCGGTGAGGGAGACGAGGTGTACAACGTCAACGCCGACACGGTGGCCGAGGCGCTCGCGGTGGCGCTCCGGGCCCAGAAACTGATCTTCCTCACCGGCGCGCCCGGCGTCCTCCGCGACCGCAACGACCCCGCGACCCTGGTCACCTTTGCCGACCCGGACGATCTGGCCGGCCTCATGGCCAACGGCGTGCTCAGCGGCGGAATGCGTCCCAAGGTCGAGGCCTGCATCAGGGCCGCCACCGGAGGAGTGGAGCGGACCCACATCATCGACGGCCGGGCTCCCGACGCGCTCCTGCTCGAGGTCTTCACCGGCGCCGGCTGCGGCACCATGATCGTCGGTCGCAAGGAGAAGGCCACCTATTTGGGGGTGGACCTTGCCGGGTGAGATCGACCTGCTGCGCGAGCTGGTCGCCATACCATCGTTGAGTGGCGAGGAGACGGACCTTGCCGTCTTCGTCGAAGAGACCGCCCGCCGGTGGGGCCTCGACGTGGTGCGGGATGCCAACGGCGTCCGGATCGAGGTGCGCGGCTTCAGCATCGGGCCGACGCTGGCGTTCGTGTCTCACCTCGACGTGGTGCAGCCCGGCGCGGGATGGACCCGCGACCCTTTCGTTCCCGCCATCGAGAGCGCCCGGCTGTACGGCCGCGGCTCGGGAGACGCCAAGGCCTCGGTGGCGGCAATGCTCTACGCCGCCAAGGACGTGGTGGACAAGGGTGGAATGGACTCGGGCAGGCTGCTGATTCTGCTCGGCTTCAGCGAAGAGACCAAGAACACCACCATGGGCAACCTGGCCGAGGGGGTGGGCGACATCGATGCCGCCGTGATCGGCGAGCCGACCAGTCTCGACTTCGCCATCGCCCAGCGCGGTCTCCTGATGGTGGATCTCGTGGCCCAGGGCGATCAGCGGCACGCGGCCTATGCCTCCGCCGACGGGGAGTTCACCAATGCCTCATCGGTGCTCGCGCGCGACCTGCTCAAGCTCGACGGTCTCTTCACCTCGCGGTCGCATCCCATTCTGGGCCGGGCCACCGCAACCGCCACGATGCTCGAGGCCGGGGTGGCCCGGAACGTCACTCCGCCGGTTGCCCGTGCCGTGCTCGATGTCCGGAGCACCCCGGACTGGAGCCACGAGGAGCTGGCGGAAGAGATGCGGCAGTCGCTCAGCTCGGATATCATCGTGACCTCGCGACGCCTGGTTCCCTGCGAAACTCCGCCGTCCTCCCGCCTGCTGGCTACCGCATCACACCTGCGACCGGATGCCGCCCATTTCGGCAGCCCCACCTGCTCCGACTGGGTGTTCTTTGGTGAGTCCGACGCGTTCAAGTGCGGGCCCGGCACCAGCCGGCGTTCCCACACCGCGGATGAGTACGTGGACGTGCCGGAGGTAATGGCCGCACGGAGCTTCTACGCGGACCTGGTTCGCGCCTA
>JAXDMF010000161.1:0-2591 GCA_034666205.1 Gemmatimonadales bacterium | reverse complement strand
CGCTCGAGCCGGCGGCCTTCGCGGAGGACTAGATCGGGATCTCGGAACGTGTTGCTGAGGAGCAAGACACCCTGCCAAGCGGCGATCAGCCCCACCGCCAGCTCACGGGCATCCCGTCGACCCATCTCACGAAACTGCTGCTCCGCCCAGCGGAGCGGCAGTTCCAGCACCTCCGCGGAACGGCTTTGGAGATCGTCGTCACGTTTGCCGAGTTCCTGGCAGAGGCTGCCGTGCGGGCAGCCGTACCGTGCGCCCAGGTCGCGCTGCTCGACGATCGCTCGGACAAAACCCTTCAGCCGTGTTTGAGGGCTCCGGTATCGCTCGAGCCCGCCGAGCATGTGCTGGAGGGCGCTCGAGTTGGCGGCGAGTACTGCCTCGACCAGTTCGTCCTTGGTCTTGAAGTAGTAGTAGACGTTGCCGGGCGGCACGTCTGCAGCCTCGGCCAGCTCGGCGATCGTCGTCCGCTCGACGCCCTGCTGATGCAAAAGGGTTCGCGCGCTGGCGACAAGGCGTTCCCGCTTGCCTGCCGGCGATTCAGTGGTCAAGTCAGTCATCCCACTGAAGAATAGCTTGGATGCGCGGTGGTGCGGGTCGCTCCCTAGTCTCCCATTCAGACCCCGAGGGCCTCGATGACGAGCTTCGCGGCGACGCCGGTCGAGTACTGCTGCTGCCCGGTGATGAGGAGCCCGTCGCGGACGGCGAACGGCTTGAACCTGCTGTTGACGATGAAGTTCGTCCCCGCGAGCTTGCGGGCCTCCTCCTCGATCCGGAACGGCAGCATCCGTTGCCCGACGAACTCGTCGGCGAAGTCCTCCTCGCTGTCAGCGAACCCGGTCCAGGTCTTGCCGGCCGCGAGCAGCGTGCCGTCCGAGAGAGTCGTCTTGAGCAGGACGCTGGTGGCGTGGCAGACGATCGCGGTCACCTTCCCCGCTTCGTAGAAGCGGCGCACGAGCTCGTGCACGCGCGGCTCGTCGACGAAGGTGATCATCGGTGCCTGGCCGCCGACGAGGAAGACCGCGTCGTAGGCGGCCGGGTCGAGGTCGGCCAGCGGCCTACTCTGTTCGACGAGGGCCGCGTGCTTGGGCGAGGCGATGAAGCCGAGGCTGAGGATGTCGTCCGCCGAGAAGCCGGACTCATCCCGCGGGTCCGACCAGGCGTCGGCGACGAGCGCGCCCCCATCGACGCTGTAGATGTCGACCTCGTAGCCGTGCTCTGTCAGCTCCCAGTAAGGATGGACGAGCTCCCCCCACCAGAACCCGACCGGCCAGCCGGTTACCGGCGAGACCGCGGGATTCGAGGCAAGGATCGCGACATGCTTGGGCTTCGCGGGGTCGACGATGTCGATGCTCGCACTCACGAGATCTCCTTTGACGGCGGTTTGACGTGCCATTGGCGCGTAGACGATCCGAGGATGATGGAGCCGCTCACCAGGGCTTGAGTCAGTTGGATAACTAACTCGCCCGAAAAACGTAGCACACGCTCAGCAGTCAGAGCGCGCCATATCCCAGAACACGTTGAGGTCGATGTCGCTGCTCTCGCGACCCTCGTGCATCGACACTCCTTGTGACTCAGGTCTTCTCTCGCGGGCGGTGCTGACCAGGCGTCGTACCGTGTCACGGGACTCTTGTCGACAGCTCACGGCCGCATACAACCCGGGCACCGATGCAATCCAGAGGCCTTGCGATTGAAGAGGCTGGACAACGGCCCGGCGGTGAAGTTGCTGACGTCCCACCGGCCGGGTGAAGGTGACGACTGGCCCTTCGACGTCACTAACGGTCGCGTGCCCGATGGCGATTGCCCACCACTGTCGCTCGCGGTCAGCGTCGTGCCCCTGCCCGCGCCACGCGGCATCCACCGAAAGGATGGGCAGTGTGGTGCTCGCGATGAGCGCGGCGAGGTCGCCCAGGTAATCGGTGATCTCGATGCAGGTACGCCCGTTTGCTTGCACCCTGTGGCGCAGATGCCATCCGTCGATGGGGAGTGCGATGTCATCCGCCTCTGGCAGTGTGCGATCGCTGGGCTGACGCGGGGAGATTGCTTGGCCTGCCATCACGCTCCTGTCCGTAGCTGCGAGGGTTTGAGCAGGCCGAGTCGGACCGCCGAACGTGAAATCGCCCAGCCGGCAAGCAAGACCGCGAGCCCGGCGACCGCGTCTAGCAGGTAGTGATTGGCAGTGCCCAGTACCACGAGTACGACCACGGCGGGGTAGGCAACGGCAAGCCAGCGGATCCACGTGCGCCGCGAGTGGTGGGCCACCACCACCCCGCACCAGATCGCCCAGCCGACGTGCAGCGATGGCATCGCGGCGAACTGGTTCGTGAACGAACCCAGCCCCTTGGGCGCGCTCGCTGCCGTCCCCCACCAACCGTCCTTCCCGAAAGCGGCCATGGTGTCGATGAAGCCGGGCATCATCCGTGGTGGCGCGAGCGGCAACGTCATGAAGCCGACGAGACCGAGCAGTGTCGCGGCCATGAGGGTGCGCCGCGCCGGAAGGTAGGCCTGCCGGTGTGCCCGCCACAGCCACACCAGGACGACAAGTGTCACGACGTAGTGCAGCGACGCGTACGCGTAGTCGGCAGGTAGGGCGAGAA
>JAXDMF010000160.1:0-7262 GCA_034666205.1 Gemmatimonadales bacterium | reverse complement strand
ACGATCAGCCGGTCGGCCCGCCGTACCGTGCTGAGGCGGTGCGCGATGATCAGCGTGGTGCGCCCCACGAGGAGCTTGGCCAGCGCGTCCTCGATCAGCCGCTCGCTCTCGTTGTCCAGGTTGCTGGTGGCTTCATCCAGGATGAGCACCGCCGGATCCTTCAGGATGGCCCGCGCGATCGCCACCCGCTGCCGCTGCCCCCCCGACAGCTTGACCCCCCGCTCGCCGACCAGAGTGTCGTATCCCTGGGGAAGCCGCTCGATGAATTCATGGGCATGGGCTCCCAGCGCCGCGGCCTCCACATCGGCCGCGGATGCGCCTGGCCGGGCATAGGCGATGTTGTCCCGAATCGTGCCGCTGAAGAGGGCGGGGTCCTGGGGGACGATGCCGATGGCGCTCCTGAGATCCGCCAGCCTGAGGTGGCGAACATCGACGTCGTCCAGCCGTACCCGGCCCCGGTCCACGTCCCAGAACCGGGGGAGCAGCGACACCAGAGTCGTCTTGCCCCCACCGGATGGGCCCACCAGCGCCACGACCTCACCAGGCTCGCAGGTGAGATTGATGTCTTCCAGAATCCAGGGAAGTGAGGGATCGCGCTGGTAGCGGAAATGCACCCCCTCGAAGGCCACGCTGCCCCGGGCCGGCGAGGGTAGCGGCTGCGGCGAGTCCGGGTCCGCGATGGCCGGGCTCATCTCCAGAATCTCGAAGACCCGCTCGGCCGCCCCGACCGCCTCCTGATAACTGCTGAAGAACGAGGCGAGCGCGCCGATAGCCGCGGCGATGGTGATGGTATACAGGAGGAATTGCACCAGCTCGCCGGGCGTGAGCTTCCCGTCCAATACCAGCAGACCACCCTGCCAGAGCACGAACACGATGCCGACGAAGGTTGAGAAGGTCAGCACGCCAAAGAACACGCCCCGGATCTTCGCCCGCACCAGCGCCGCCCGCACGCTTTCCCCGATCCGCTCGCCATAGCGTTGCCGCTCGGCCGGCTCCTGAACGAAGCTCTGGACCGTCCGAATCTGGCTGAACGCTTCCTCGGCGACGGCAGTGGCGTCGGCGACTCGATCCTGCACGCTGACGGTCATGCGCCGCAGCCGGCGCCCGAAGTAGAAGGCGGACCCGACCACCAGCGGCACCACGCCCAGCGCGGTGAGCGTAAGCCTCGGCTGCATCAGGGTGAGCAGGACGACACCGCCCACCAGCGCCAGCATCTGGCGGGAGAACTCGGCGATCTGGTGGCTGAGCACGCCCTGGAGCAGCCCGATGTCGGTGGTGAGCCGGCTGGTGAGCTCGCCGGTCCGGCGCTCCGCGAAGAAGCCCGGCGGCATGTCCAGCAGCTTGGCAAACAGCTCGCGCCTGAGCCCGGCAACGACCCGCTCCCCGACGGCGCTCAGGAGATAGGTCTGCGCATAGTTCAGTGCCGCCTGAATGGTGAACAGCACCACCAGCCCGACCGCGATTCGATCCAGGATGACGCGGTTCCGGTTGATGAACGCGGCGTCGAGCATGTAGCGCACGACCATCGGGAATGCCAGGCCAATCAGGGCGCTGGCCACCAGCGTCAGCGTGGCCAGTCCCAGCATGCCCCGGAATTGGCGTACCCGGGGCCAGAGACGGACCAGACGCCCGGGCCGTGGGATCCGGCGTTTCGGGGGGGCCGTGTCAGTCATTGTCGCCGAGCGATGCTTTGGGGGAGGAGATTCAGTGGCCGTAGTGGCCGCCCGCGGGGGTCGCCAGCTCCTGCTCCGGCTGATCCAGGATGAGCACCGGAGCCGGCACCACACGGTGGCCGAACGGGAGCGCGTGATCGATGCCCATCGCCACGAAGAGGAGAGCCAGATACAGCAGCGAGTAGCGGTACATGCGCCAGGCGGTCGGGGTGGTGGACTGCTCCCTCCGGAGCTGGATACAGTACCAGAGCAGCCGCGCGCCGAGCAGCGCCGCTGCAACCGCGTAGAATAGGCCGAACGCACCGAAGAAGGCGGGCATCAGCGTGAGCGGCAGCAGGATCAGGGTGTAGGCCAGCATCTCGAACTTGGTGCGCTGCTCGCCGCGCACCACCGGCATCATCGGTACGCCGGCCTTGGCGTACTCCCCCTGCTTGATCAACGCCAGGGCCCAGAAGTGCGGGGGAGTCCAATAGAAGATGATGGCGAAGAGATAAATCGCGGCCAGGTCCAGGTGTCCGGTCACCGCCGTCCAACCCACCAGCGGCGGAAACGCGCCGGCCGCCCCGCCGATCACGATGTTCTGCGGGCTGGTTCGCTTGAGCCATATGGTATAGACGAAGACGTAGAAGAGCAGCCCGGCGAGTGCGAGCCAGCCACTGAGCGGGTTGACGAGGTACCAGAATATGGCAAAGGCCACGATGCCGAGACCAATCCCGTACGCCAGGCCGGCCCCTGGCCGGATCCTTCCGGCCGGGATGGGGCGAAGCCGGGTCCGGGTCATCTTTTGATCGATGTCTCGGTCGAACCACATGTTGATGGCGTTGGCGCCGCCGGCCATCAAGTAGCCACCCAGGATTACCCAGAAGACCAGCGATACCGATGGAAGCCCGGCCGGTGTGATGAACATCGGCGCCACCGTGGTCACCAGCAGAAGTGAGATGATCCGCGGCTTCGTGAGAGTGACCAGATCGCCCAGCAGCGATGGCGTCCGGGGCCGGGCCTGGCTGGGCTCCGCTGCCGGCGCGAGCGTGTGGGCGGAGTGAAAGGCCAACAGCACCAGTGCGGCCCAGAGCAAGGTGCCGACCAGCAGGTGAGCGGCCCGCAAGCCTGGAGGCAGGAGCCCGAGCACCATGGCCGCACCCACCCCGATCTGAGTCAGCCCGATCGCCAGGACGACTGCGGCGTAACGGCCGAGCCGGCGTTCATCCGGGCTGTGGCTGGCCCTCAACCTGATGGTCAGAGCCAGCACCAGGCCCAGTAATACGAACGCGAGCATGCGATGGGCCCACGGCAGCGAGGCTAACGGCGCGGCGGGTGGGAGCAGCGCACCGTTGCAAAGCGGGAAGCCCAGGCACAGCAGGCCGGCGTGGAGGTTGGCGACGTTGGCCCCGACCAGGATGACCACAAAGCCGAGCGCGGCCGTTCCCAGGATCAACGAATGAGCGGAGTGTCTCGGCCCCGGTATGGACGCGTCCCCGGCACGCAAGGCCGTTACCAGCAGCACCGCCAAAAGCACCATCGCGTTGGCCAGGTGGGTGATCACGATCCACGGTGGCAGGGAGAGCTTGACCGTGACGGCGCCGAGCAGTACCTGAGCTACCAGCAGCACCAGCGCGAGTGTCGCCGGGTTTCTCAAATGCGGTTCGGACCGATGACGGATCCACCCGACGGCGGCGATTGCCAGCACCACCGCGCTCACCAGCGCCGCGGCCCACCGATGGCCGATCTCGATCATGGTAGGGAGGTCGAGCGGTGGGAACCACTGGCCATGGCAGCGGGGCCAGTGGTCGCCACATCCCATGCCGGATCCGGTGATCCGAACCACCCCGCCGAGCACGATGAGGCCGAAGGCCAGAGCGGCTCCGGTCCAGGCCAGGCGGCGAAGCAGCCGGGTGTGGTCTCGTTGGGATGGGTTCATTTAGTGGCTATGGGCTATGGGCTATGGGCTGCTGCGCATCGTCGCCGTGCAGCATTAGACATGTGGGCCAAATATATCCTTGACAAGGCCCTCGCTGGCCCAAGGGGCTTTTAGCTATTAGCTATTAGCTACCACTTAATAGCTCGTAGCTCAGAGCTCATAGCTAATAGCTCATTCCCCATAGCCAATAGCCAACAATATGCTCCCGGAACGCGACGCCTGGGGTGAGCGGCTTCCCCGGCACCTTGGGCTTTGGAGTGCGGTGGCGGTACTCATCGGCTCCACCATCGGGAGCGGCATTTTCCGGGTTCCAGCCACGGTCGCCGAGCGTCTCCAGTATCCCGGCCCGGTGTTTCTGGCCTGGGTCATCGGTGGGCTGGTGGCGCTTTTCGGGGCCCTGACCCTGGCGGAGCTGGCCGGTTCACTGCCCCGCTCGGGCGGGGTCTTTGCCTACATCCTCGAAGGCTTTGGTCCACTGCCGGCGTTTCTGTTCGGCTGGTCCGAGTTTACGGTCATCCGGGCGTCCGCCCTGGGCGCCATCGCCACCATCTTCGCCGAATACCTGGGATACTTCATCCGGCTCACCCCGATGCAGGTTCGCTGGGTAGCGGCCGTAGCAGTCGTGGCCGTCGGGTTGCTGAACTATGTCGGCGTCAACCGGGCCGCGGTCATCATGAATCTGACCACCGTCGCCAAGTACACCGCCCTCGCCGCCCTGGTGCTGCTGGCCTTTACGGTGGGCGAGGGGACCACGGCGCACTTCAGGCCGGTGTGGGGACCCAGCGTCAACATCTCGCTGATTGCCACCGCCCTCATCGCCATCATGTGGACCTACGATGGCTGGGCCGATCTCTCCTTCATCGGGGGAGAGGTGAAGAACCCCGGGCGCACGCTGCCGATGGCGCTCATCCTCGGGACCTCCGGCATTCTGGTGATTTACCTCCTGCTCAATGTGGCGTACGTGTACCTGGTATCGCTGCCTGACATGGCCAAGTCACCCCTGATCGCCGCCACCGCGGCAGAGAGGATCCCGCTCCTGGGTCGCTTTGCCGGAGCCGCCATCTCCGGGGTCGTCATGCTCTCCTGTTTCAGCACCCTGATCGGCTCGATGATGACCGGCCCCCGGATCTTCTTTGCCATGGCCGACCGGGGTCTCTTCTTTCGGAGCATTGCGCGGGTCTCACCCCGTTACCAGAGCCCCTCGGTTGCCATCTGGCTGGCCACCGGGCTCGGCGTGGTGTATGTCCTGCTGAACGATTTTCAGCAGCTGGCGGACAAGTTCATCCTGGGCATCTGGCCCTTTTACGCGCTTGCTGTTGGGGCGGTGTTCGTGCTCCGGCGCACCCGTCCCGACCTCCCGCGGCCGTATCGGACCTGGGGATACCCGGTGGTTCCCATGCTCTTTTTGCTGGCATCGGTAGGCATGGTGGTGAATGCGCTGGTCACCGAGCCCAAGGACACCGGGATCACCTTTGCCATCATCCTGGCCGGGGTACCGGCGTATTACGGGTGGAGAGCCTGGTCAGGAAGGACGTCAGCTGGAAAGTCAAAGGAATTGGCCGCAGATGAACGCAGATAGGCACCAACTTACCACGGATAACACGGATCAAAGGCACGGATAGCTCCATTTTCCCAGACGCTCCCATCCAGGAAACGGAGTTTCGCAATTCTTGGTGAACAGCACACCATACGGCTCACTCCCCCGAAGTGCCGACTGAGTTGCTCGTGAGTGTGCTGCGGCTAATTTCTCTTGCTGTACCTAACTTCCAATGCGATATCAGCCGCCTTCACACTGTGGGTCAGCGCACCAATTGAGATGTAGTCGGCACCCGCCTCCGCATAAGCTCGGACGTTGGCCAGCGTAATCCCTCCCGTCGCCTCGATCTCGATCCCGGGTGAGAGTGCCCGGGCCCGCCTGCCCCAATCCCCCACGGTTTCCGGCGGCTGATTATCCACCAGCAGCCGAGTCGCCCCCGCGGCACAAGCGAGCTTCAGCTGGTCGACTGATTCCACTTCCACATAGAGGGCAGTCACCCCTCTCTTCCTGGCCTCGGCCAGCGCCTGCCCGAGACCCTCGCCGCCGCCCAACGTCTGCCAGTGATTGTCCTTGACCATGACCTCTTGAGCCAGATCCACCCGATGGCGATGGCCGCCTCCGGCGATCACGGCTGCTACGTCCAATGCGCGGAGCCCGGGGGCAGTCTTCCGGGTGTGAAGAATCCGACAGCTGCTCCCCCGCACTGCGTCGACGTATGCCCGCGTGATGGTCGCTATGCCGCAGGCTCGTTGGAGGAGGTTCAGCATCGGCCGCTCGGCTCGCAGGATGGGCGCAAGCTCTCCCCCGACCAGACCGACGGCCATGCCGGCCGCGACGGTGCTGCCTTCTACATTCTGCCATTTAATGGTGCAGCGGCAGGCAAGCGCGATGGCATCGGCGAAGACGGTCCCTGCCAGAACTCCGCCGTCTCGATACTCGATCGAGCCTTCGGCTGTGGTTCCAGGGGTTACGGTGACTGCGGTGGTGATGTCCGTGTCGCCGTCCTCGGCCAGGGCGGCCGCGGCAATGCGCTCGATCTCGCGCCGGGGAGTCAAACCGGGCGCCTAACCGAGCGCCACCATGCGATCGATGGCTCTCCGGGCGCGGGCGGCAATATCGGGTGGGACCGTCACGTGAAACTGGTCCAGGGCCAGCGAGTCCCGCACGCCAGGGAGGGTGATCGCCTTCATGAAGGCGCACACCGCCTCCGGGTCGGCCGGGATGAACTGCTTGTGCGGCGCGACCTGCTGCATGCGGTGCATGATCCCGGTCTCGGTGGCCACGATGAATCGCTGGGCCGGCCGCTCGGTGACCTTCCGGATCATCCCCTCGGTCGACGCGATGTGAAGCCCCTCGGGGTCGATCTCGCCGAGCCCCATGCTGTAGATCAGTTGCCCGGCGCAGCCACACTCGGGGTGCACCAGCACCTCGGCATCGGGGTACGTGGCGCGTGCCTGGTTGAGCACCTCCGGCCGGATCCCTTTGTGTACGTGGCACTCCCCCATCCAGACCTCGATGCGGCGATCGGGCCGCATCCGCCGCATATGGCTGCCGAGGAAGAAGTCGGGGAGGAAGAGGATACCAACGTGCGCCGGAATGGCGTCGATGACGTCGAGCGCGTTGCCGCTGGTGCAGCAGTAGTCGAGCTCGGCTTTGACTTCGGCCGTGGTGTTGACGTAGCCCACCGCGATGTAACCGGGGAACTTCGCCTTCCAGCGGCGCACATCTTCGGCCGTGATCGTGGCCGCGAGCGAGCACCCCGCACGCAGATCGGGCAGCAGCACCCGCTTCTTCGGGGAGAGAATGGCGGCGGTCTCGGCCATGAAGTGGACGCCGCAGAAGATGATGACGTCGGCCGGGGTCGCGGCCGCTTGCCGTGACAGGCCAAGCGAGTCACCGACGTAGTCGGCGACGTCCTGGACCTCAGGGCGTTGATAGTTGTGGGCCAGCACCACTGCGTTCCGGGATTTCGCCAGCCGGCGGATCTCCGCCTGAAGAGCCTCGATCTGTTCGGGCGTCTCCCGGGATGCCTCGATCACAGGGAGCTGAAGCCCAGCCGTCCTTCCGTTGGCCACAGCCGCGGGTGCGCTCATACCGCCTCCCGCTTCCGGGACGGAGGCGGATAGTCGGTCCT
>JAXDMF010000159.1:0-9588 GCA_034666205.1 Gemmatimonadales bacterium | reverse complement strand
CCATTGGACCTCCGGGAAACACCGGTGGACATCCTGGCCTGCGGAGCGCAGAAGTGGCTCCTGTCGCCTTGGGGCTCGGGATTCGTGTATGTGCGGCGCGACCTGATTCGTGAGCTGAGCCCGTCAGTGACCGGCTGGATGGCGTTCGAGGGCACCGACGACTTCACCCGGCTGACGCAGTACAACGACACCCTGCGCGGGGACGCGAGGCGGTTCGAGCTGATCACCCTTCCGTATCAGGATTTTGCCGGCATGAACACGTCTGTGGGCCTGATCCTGGAGTTGGGCATCGAGCGGATTGCCGAGCATTTGCGGCGGCTGCACACGCCGGTTGTGGCCTGGGCGGAGCGGTCCGGCGCGCGCGTGGTATCGCCCCAGGGGTCACACGGATCCGGGATTCTTTGCGTGGCCCCGGCGAACGTAGGAGAAGCATTCCGCACCTTGAAGGCCGCAAGGGTCATCTGCAGCCTGCGCGAAGGGGCCATTCGTCTCAGCCCGCACGCGTATAACACCGTCCAGGAGATGGAGCGGGTGGCGGAGATACTGGAAGACGCTTCGCGTGGGGCCGCTGGCTGAGGGGGTGGGCAGAGTCCGGTTCAGGGCTCCAGGACGAGCCGCACGTAGTTCTTCTTTCCCTTCCGAAGCATCACGTAACGATCGTCTGGCGGGCCCTTGAACTCATTCTCACCGAGCCGGAGGTCTACAGACTCGACAGGCACATCGTTTAAGTAGAACCCTCGCCCTTGGATGCCCCGACGCGCCTCTGCCTTCGATTTGGCAAGGCCGCTCTCCACCAGTAGTCCAACGATTGAGAGGTCCCCGAGCTTGCTCCGAGACACCTTTACCGTAGGCGCATGGCCCATGAGTACGAGCTCTCCTGTTCCGGGCGTCACTGTGACACCACGTCTTTCAAACAGGGCCCGGCTCGTCTCGATGGCCTGCTCCGCTTCCGCCGCACCATGCACTCGGGTCGTCACGTCCTTGGCCAGTAAGCGCTGAGCGATGCGCTTTGCGGGGTCCTGGGCGTGCTCCGCAAGCGCGACGCCAATCTCCTCCAGGGGCAGGAAGGTGAAAAGCTTCAAATACCGCTCGACATCGCGATCGTCGGTGTTGATCCAGAACTGGTAGAACTGGTACGGACTCGTCTTTGCTGGATCGAGCCAGACGTTACCGGCCTCGCTTTTCCCGAACTTACTTCCCGACGTAGTGGTGACCAGGGGGAATACCAGGCCGTACGCCTGGCGGCTCTCGCGCTTCCCGATCAGTTCGATACCGGCGGTGATGTTCCCCCACTGGTCACTGCCACCGATTTGAAGCTCGCAGTGCTCGGTACAGAAGAGGTGCCAGAAATCGTAGGCCTGGATGGCCATGTAGCTGAACTCGGTGTAGCTGATTCCGGTCTCGAGGCGGCTCCGAACGCTCTCCTTCTGAAGCATGAAGCCCACCGTGAGATGCTTACCGGTGTCACGCAGGAAGTCCATCAGGGGGAGCTTTCGAAGCCAGTCCGCATTGTTCCGCAGCCGCGCGGCGTTGGACTCGGAGCTCTCGAAGTCGAGGAAGCGGGCGACCTGACGGCGTATCGCCTCCGCGTTGCGATCGATCTCCTCGATTGGCAAAATTGGCCGCTCGGACCGCTTCCCGCTGGGATCCCCAACCATGCCCGTCCCGCCGCCGACCAGAACGATCGGCGTGTGCCCAGCCTGTTGCAGCCAGGCGGCTCCGATAATAGGAACCAGGCTGCCGACGTGAAGGGAATCAGCGGTGGGATCCAGGCCCACATACGCCGTCACCGGGCCCCGCCCGAGGCGTTCGTCCAGGCCGGCGGTCGCGTCCTGGAGCAGGCCGCGGGCCGTCAAAGTCTTGAGCACTACATTCATAGCCGCCAATGCTACCATCGAGCCTCGCAATCGGCTAGCTTGCGAACATGGCCCTCCCGCTGGATCCCGCAGTGAAGCGCGTCCGGCTCTCGCCTCGCGCACGGCGCAACATTCTGGTCGGTCTGCTCGCAACGCTTGCCTTTGGGCTGGCTTTTCTTGCGGCGGCCTGGAGCCGGGCGTGCGCTGGGAATACCTGTCCCTCGATCGAGGAGTTGGGCGGGTACGACCCCAGCCAGGCCTCCAAGGTCTACGCGGCCGACGGCCGGCTGATCACCGATCTGGGGCTGGAGCGCCGCACGGTCATTCCGCTGGGGGAGATGTCGCCGTATGTGAAGGCCGCGTTCATCGCCACCGAGGACAAACGCTTCTACAAGCACCACGGTATCGACTGGTATCGTGTCTTCGGCGCAATTCGCACGAACGTCTTCGCCCTCCGCTTTGCCGAAGGATTCTCGACCATCACCATGCAGCTCGCCCGGAACATCTGGGACGAGGACATCAGCGGACGGGACAAATCGCTCCGTCGCAAGCTACGCGAGGCGCACGTTGCGCTGGAGATCGAGCGGAAGTATCCCAAGGACAAAATCCTCGAGATCTACCTGAATCAGATCCCGCTGGGAAACGGTGCGTACGGCGTGGAGGCGGCTTCCCAGCGCTATTTCGGCAAGTCGGTGCGGGATCTCAATGTGGCTGAAGCTGCAACCCTCGCCGCCATCCCCAAGGCCCCGTCGCGATACAATCCACGCCGCAACCCAAACCTCAACATCCAGCGCCGCAATACGGTGCTCAATCTGCTTCGAGACAACGATCTGCTGAACGCCGAGGAGGCAGAGCGCTGGAAGGCATTCCCGCTACAGCTCTCGTCCCACTCGGACTTCAGTGGGGTGGCCGAATACTTCGTCGAGTACGTGCGGCAGCAGCTCGAAGCGCGCTTCGGACGCGAGCTCTACACCTCCGGCTACCGGATCTACACCAGCCTCGACCTCGACATCCAGCAGGCTGCGGAACGGGCCCTCGAGGCCAGGTTGGAGGCAATCGAGAGCGGCGCGGACGGAAAGTACCTGCACGACACCTATCGGCAGTACCTGGAATCCCGCACCGACAACATCGAGGACAACAACCGGACCACTACCCCGTATCTCCAGGGTCTGGTGGTCACGCTCGAGGCGAAGACCGGGTACATCCGGGCGATGGTGGGCGGCCGTGACTTCGAGGATAGCAAGTTCAACCGCGCCACTCAGGCGCTCCGTCAGCCGGGGTCGGTCTTCAAGCCGATTGTATATGCGGCCGCGGTCGAGGCCGGCTACCCCTTGTCGCATGTGATGGTGGACGATCCGCTGAGCGTCGAGCTCGATCCTGCCCAGCCACCCTGGGCCCCGCAAAACTACGATCTCGAGTTCGACGGGCCGATGACGATACGGCGAGCGCTGTATCTCTCCCGCAACATCATCGCCATCAAACTCGGTATGGAGCTGGGCGAACAGGCGGTGATCAGTGAGGCCACCAAGTTCGGCATCACGACCCGGGTACCGGCGTTCCCCTCCATCCATATCGGTTCGGCGGACGTGATCCCGCTCGAGATGATCGCCGCCTATACCACCTTCGCTAATCTGGGCACCCGCACGATGCCCAACGGCATCCTCCGGGTCGAAGACCGTAGCGGCAAGATCATCTGGCAGCCACCGACCCGGACCGTGGCCGTCATGGACACGCTCCACGCCTGGCTCATGACCGATGTCCTGCGGGACGTGGTGCGGCATGGCACTGCCGTGGGCACGGTGGGCACCCGGATCAACTTCCCGGCTGGCGGAAAGACCGGTACCACCAACGACGGCAACGACGTGTGGTTCATCGGCTTTACGCCTGACATGGTGACGGGGGTATGGATCGGGTTCGACCAGCCGAAGAAGATCAAGGCAAATGCGCAAGGCGGTGTTCTGGCCGCGCCGGCCTGGACCGCGATGATGCGCGAGGTCTACGAGCGGCGGAGCATACCGCCGGCCTGGTCCCGGCCAGCCGGGCTCACAGCCCTCGACGTGGACAAGACCACCGGCTACAAGGCCACGCCATTCTGCCCCAAGGACGTGCACTACATCGAGTCGTTCATACCGGGGACGGAGCCAACCGCCTTCTGCCCGGTGCACTCGCCGTTCGGCTCGCTGGGCGGTGTGATGGGTGGCAACGGCCCCGACGCGGCGCAGGGGACGGGTGCATCTCCCACGGCTCCAGCCGTCGGTGCTCCGACTCCGCCGCCACCGCCGGCGAGCGGAGGCACCGCTACCAGCGGCGGGACCTCAGGCGTGATGGGGGGAACCGGCCCGGCGCCCACCAAGCCCCGCTGAGATGCGGACGCGGCGGCTGGCCGCGCGGTGGCTGATTCCGGTTCAAGGTCCGCCGATCGAACGCGGCGCGCTGCTGATCGGTTCCGACGGACGGATTCTGGCCGTCGGCCCTGACGTCAGCGTTCCCCGACCCGTTGATACTCTGGCCGAGAAGTTTGACGACGGCGTCATCCTTCCCGGCCTGATCAATACCCACACCCACCTGGAACTCACCGGCTTCGAAGACCGGGTGCCCGAGCGTGAGTTCACCGCCTGGATCCGCCGGCTGCGGGAGCTCAAGGCGACTCGAGGCTACGCGGAGTACATCGAGGCGGCGCGGCGTGGTCTCGCCTCCTGCTTTGCTTGCGGGGTCACGACCGTGGCGGACACGGGCGATTCGGGGGCGGTCATCAAGGCGCTGGTGGAGGCTGGCGCCTCGGGCATAGTGTATCAGGAGGTCTTCGGGCCGCATCCCGGTCAGGCCGAAGAGAGCCTGGCGGGGCTCCAGGCGAGAGTGGATGAGCTTCGCCCCCTCGCCACCGACCGGGTGAGCATCGGCGTATCGCCTCACGCCCCATATACGGTGAGCGGGCAGCTGTTCCGCGCCGTGTCGGACTGGGCTCGTTCGGAGCGGTTGCCGGTGGCGGTGCATGTGGCGGAGTCGCCGGCGGAATCGGAGCTCCTTCTCCGGGGAGCCGGCCCGTTCGCCGAAGCGTGGCGCGCCAGGGGAATCCCGCTGCCCGCGCCGGCTGGCCGGACGCCGATAGCCTGGCTGGCCGAGCACGGCGCGCTCTCCGACCAGACGCTGTGCATTCACGCGGTGCAGGTCGACGGACGCGATATCGGCCGGCTGGAGAACTCGGGTGCAGCGGTTGCCCATTGCCCGCTATCGAACCGCGCGCACGGGCACGGTGAGGCCCCCCTCGAGGCGCTGCTCGAGAGCGGTATCCGGGTCGGTCTGGGGACCGATTCGGTTGTCAGCGTGGGGCGGCTCGACCTGCTGGCCGAAGCGCGCGCGGCTGCCGGTCTCGCTCCATCCCTCGATGCGGACGATCTGATTGAGCTCTGCACGCTGAGCGGCGCGCGCGCCCTGGGCCTCGACTCGCATACGGGTAGCCTGAGTCCCGGGAAGTGGGCCGACTGCGTCGCCGTACGGATTCCAGCGCCCACCGGCGGGACGCCAGTCGAGCAAGTGCTGGCCAGCGGACCGCGCGACGTACTACGCACCTACGTGGGTGGGAAGGAAGTCTATCGGTCTCCATGAAGACCCAACGTCATGCCGCCATCCTCCGCGTTGTGCGGGAGCGCCGGATCGAGAGCCAGGACGAGCTCCGCGAGGCCCTGGCCGACGACGGGTTCGTCGTGACCCAGGCGACACTCTCTCGGGACATTCGTGAGCTGGGGCTGGCCAAGCTGGCGGACCCTCAAGGCGGCGCGTACTACACCCACCCGCACCGGGGCACGGTTCGGCCGGAGCTGGCCCAGGTTATTCCCACACTAATGGTCAGCGTGGACGGAGTAGGGCCCTTTCTGGTGCTGAAGACTGCAAGTGGCTCCGCAGGAACGGTGACTGAAGCCCTCGACCAGGCAGGTTGGTCCGAAATCATCGGCACCATCGCCGGGGACGACACCGTACTCGTGATCACTCGAAGCCAGCGGCACCGGGAGGAGATTGCCTCCCGGATCCAGGAGCTGGTGAAGTAACCTTCCCTCTATGCCCGGTCCCTTTCTTGCTGCTCCGGTGGAGTTGATGTCGCTGTACCGGGGTAGCCGCAGCTCGAGCGTAGGGGGACAAAACGGCCACATGTCGAGTGCTGACATAGCACTACCGCTCCGGACCCGTCTTGCTGGGCAAACCGGACTGGGTTACGATTCCAAGGGCTTCGGCTGCTTTTGGCCGGAGTTGCGTGTTCTCTTGTATCTCCCGTGTTCCATTGCAATTCAGGAGACGGCACGGTGCGGTGTCTGGCGTTAAACGCCTCCTTTGAGCCGTTGACGATGGTGCCGTTGCGGCGTGCCCTCCGTCTGGTGATCGAGGGAAAAGCCGAGATTGTCGAAGCGGACGCCGGCGACGTCATACGAAGCGAACGACTCACCCTGCCCAAACCAGCCATCATCCGCCTCGTCAAATTCGTACATGTGCCCCGCCGCTTTCGCCGTCAAGTCACCAATACATTCCTCTTCGCTCGCGACGGCTATCGGTGCCAGTACTGCCACCGGGGACAGGGCGAGCTCCGCCACCGTGAGTGCCTGACCCGGGATCATCTGATTCCGCTCTCGCGCGGGGGAGACAACGAGTGGGCCAACGTGGTAACGGCCTGCAGCTCCTGCAATACGCGGAAGGGCAACCTGCTGCCCCAGGAATGTGGCATGCATCCCCTGGTCGCCCCGCACGAGCCGCACTTCGTCCATCTCTCGTGGGCGGTGCGGCGGCTTTCCACCACCCAGGCCAAGTACATCAAGTTGTTCTACGGAGACGAGGCGCTCCGCGCGTTGGGCGGGACCGTCTAGGCCCTTCGCTTCGCTCCGGGTCAGCTGCGCCGACCTACGGCACCACGAATTGGTCGCTCCTCGCCTCCAGCCGCAGACTCGGCAGCCCAGCCAGACGGAGTAGGAACCGAGTCGCTCCCCGTCCTAACGCATCGCCCAGGTTTTCGCGACCCTTGGCCTCCCGCCGCAGGTCTCCCGCCAGGAATCGTTCCAGCTCATCGAGATCGGAGTCTGAGAGAGTGGACACCTGGAGTGAGGCCGCGTAGTAGTAGCGGCCCTCTTCGGTAGGACGCACGTTCACCTGGTAGGCAAAGGCGAGTGCCGCGCCCAACGCATCGAGCGTCGCGTAGCGGCGTTCCTGCCGGGAGGCCCCGGCAAAGGTGAGCAGGGTGTACTGGTCCAGCAGCGGTTCATGCCGGACGAGAAGGTCCCACTCCGCCTGCCGCACAAAAATGTCGAACCACCCTTCACGCGAGCGCCACACCTCCACCCGATAGTGCAGGCGTACCGGCAGACCCGACCGCAGCGCCGTGAGCCAGCGGCTGTCGCCGCCGAGCAGGCTTTCGGACCGCACGATGGGAGCACGGGCTCGGTTCTGGCTGGAGTCAGGCGTCAGCGTGACGTACAGCCGGACCGGATGGGCCTCCTGAGCAGCGAGCCGCTGCAACGGAGCGGCCACCAGCGCAACGCCGGCCGCCAGCTGGCAGGCAAGCCGATAGCCATGGAAGAGGGAACGCCGCCGCGATGACACTAGAAGCGACGCTGTAACCTGACCACGAACTTGACCGCCTCATCCGTCGACATGCTCTTGGCGACATAGGCACCGATCTCTCCCGCATCGAGCCCCACGCCGAGATCGAGCGCCCACTCCTTGAGTGCCGGTATTCGGGCGACCGGCACCTGTCCCGGTCCGCTACCTGCGAGCCAGGCCTTACCCAGATCCGTGAAGAACACGAGATCCGCCTCCTCGATCCCGAGGAAACGTCCGGCTCCGTGGCCCTCTCTGTCGGGTAGGCGGTAGCCCAGGTTGAGCCCTAACCGGGTCCGCACTTCGACCTGGCCGACGATAGAGCGATCGCACAGCGCAGGCAGGGCGGGATCGCTGAACCCCCGTGGGGCGCAGGTGTAGGCGCGGTAGGCAAAACCGGGGAGCAGGTCGGGGCCGCCGAGCGAGACTCGGCGCTGAACCGGGAGCCGCCCGCCCGCCAGCCATCCATCGGCCCGGAGCCTCGCGTTGACCTGCAGCCCGGGTGTGAGCCTGGAATACCGGCGAGCGTCGATCAAGAGCCGGTCGGTCCCGTATCCGCCGCCGGTCGGGGGGTTGGGGCGCACGACTGGAGGCAGCGCCACCGGTGCTATGTCGTCGCTGGTGAGATGCTCGTAGCGAGTACGGATCATCCACCCGGTCGTGGGGCGATCCCGCTCGTTCCGGGTGTCGTAATCGAGCTGGATGCCGGTGATGAAGTAGTGGCCATCATCCACCAGCGGATTGCGCCGCCACCGGTCGCTGTTCCGGAGAAGGGACCACGGGTCGGTGGCGCGTACCGAACGCTCCGCATCGCGGCTCAGGGAGAGTTCGACGCGCAGGGCACGCGCGGGCTGCACGTAGGCCATCCCGCTGACGCCCTCACGCTCGAAATAGTCACGGTAGTCGCGCTGCAGCAGGAACGCCGACCAGCCCGACTCACCGGCCGCGAGGGGCTGATCCTCGATTGGCTCCACCTCGCTGTACAGCCGGCCGCCGATACCGAACTCGGCCTTGCCCTGGAACCGGAGGTCGGCCCGGACGATGTAACCGAAATCGCTGCGGAGATTCGTGCTCTCTCCCGCGGTCCGGAGGAGCCCGCGGAGGTCCAACCGGGCCAGCGTGTGGGAGGAGGGCCGGAACTCGAACAGCGGCCCGAAGAGAACCGGCAGTCCTTCGATCCGGTTGTACGTGCCTCCGGTGCTGAGCGATAGCGTCGTCCGAATGCGACCGGCCTGGAAGGTGGTCCGGGCCGTCGCGATATCGCCGAGGGCGCGTCGGCGCTCTCGGAGCACAAGCAAGCCATCTGCGTTCCGGGTGACTGGGGCAGCATCCCAATACACCCGTTCCGGTCCGAGATGGCTGACCTGCTCGGATCGGATCAGGCGGCCACCAACCACGAGGATCTCGCCTTCTACCGCCGCACCGGGCAGGAGGTACAGGGTGCCGTTGGCCACGGCGATCGGCCCGGCCACCCGTCCGGCTATCCGGAGCGACCCACGATACAGCGCCAGCTTGCCCTCGAACCGACTGCCGGCCGGGAGCGTCACATCGCCCTGCATCCGCGTCGTTGCTGAGTCGTTGTAGAACTGGATCAGGTCCGCGACCACATTGGGCGGCGGTCCTCCCCGTACCACCGAATCGCTCGGCGGGGCGTTGGGATCGATCACGATGACGCTGTCCTGAGCCCGCAAGGGCGCGGCGAGTGCCAGCACCAGGCCGGCAACGAGCAGTCGCATGAGGTTCCCGAGCAAATGTGGATTACGACTCGACGTCCGCGCTTTTCTCCAGTCCCAGCCGGCGCATGCGACGATAGAGATTGGCTCGATCGGTCTGGAGGATGCGGGCGGCTTCGGCCATGTTGCCGTCGGCCTGGGCCAGCGCGGCGCCGATGAAGTTCCGTTCGTACTCATCGAGCGCATCATTGAGGGGCCGGCCGAGTTGAACCGTAGGAGAGTCCGCCGATGGTGGGGGAGACGAGGGCCCGCGCAGCACTGCTCGTACGGCCGGTGCATCGACCACGGGGCCGCTTAGAATGCTTAGCCGCTCGACCAGATTGGCCAGCTCGCGGATGTTCCCCGGCCAGGAGTAGGAAACAAGCGTCTCGAGCGCGGCTGGGGTGAAGGTGGCCGCGTGACGGGGTCGCACCCGCTCG
>JAXDMF010000158.1:0-3473 GCA_034666205.1 Gemmatimonadales bacterium | reverse complement strand
CCTGGGTTACGCGGGTGGGGACGAAAAGGCGGGCGGGTCAGGCTCTCGTGAGGGATGAAGGTTGGGACGGGGACAGTTGCGCAAAGACAACCAGGACCGCGTAGTCGTGGTCGTCACATGGAGCCGCCATGACCTCTAGGCAGGGGTGGGTCCCGGTCTTGTGTCGAAAGAGGGCGCCCTGTGGTCCGCAGCAGGCCGAAGCAAGCATGCGCGCCTGCTCCTCGGGGCTGGCGAACACACCGAGGACTCCGCCGACCCGCTGCAACTCGGCAGGTGACTCGTAGCCCAGCATTCTGGCAAACGGGAGGTTGGCCGTGAGGAGGGTGCCGTCCCGGCGAAACAGGCAGAGGCCCGCAGGGGCGTTATCGATAAGGGTATGGAGCAACGTCATCGCCGCGCGCAACGCGTCCTCGACCCGGCGCCGGGCGGTCATGGCGTCCTTGAGATCGAGGACCTGCTTGCGCAGTCCCGTCACCTCATGGACCAGCTCCTGCTTCGGACGGTGTTCGTCGCGCATCACAGGATGAAGGACGGCGGGTCGCGCCCGTCTTGCACCCCGATGTCAGACTGAAACGGCTGCGCGGGCTGCCTCGAGCGCCCGTTCGATGCCGTCGGGTGGGATGTCGAGGTGGGTGACACCGCGAACGGTGGTGGGGCCCAGCACGCTGAACCGGACGCCGTGAGAGGCGAGGGTGCGCGATCCGAAAGCCTCGCCGGTGATGCCGCACGAGCGCACATCGAAGATCACGATGTTGGTCTCCACCCGATCTGGGTCGATGGCAACTCCGGGGATTGCGGCCAGGCCCGTGGCAAGCTGGCGCGCCCGCTCGTGATCTTCCGCCAGCCGGTCCACGTTGTGTCGCAGCGCGTACAGCCCGCCCGCTGCCATGATGCCGGCCTGCCGCATGGCGCCCCCGAACCGCTGTTTGAAGCGCCACGCGTCGGTGATGAACGCCGAGCTGCCGGCAAGCACCGCCCCCATCGGGGCGCCCAATCCCTTGCTGAGGTCGATCCACACGGAATCGAACGGAGCGGCAAAGGACCGGGCCGACGTGCCACTCGCCACGACCGCGTTGAGGAGGCGGGCTCCGTCCATGTGGGTGATCAGACCCGCGGCGTGGGCGGTTTCACACACCGCCTCGATCTGGCGCAGCGGCCAGCACACTCCGCCGGCGACATTGCTGGTCTGTTCGACTGACACCGCCCGAGTTCGCGGCATGTAGTACGCCGCCGGCCGGATCGCATCTCGCACCTGCTCCGCAGTGTAGAGGCCGCGAGGCCCGCTCAGCGGGCGCAGCACGGCTCCCACCATCGCCGCCGGTCCCCCTACCTCATACAACAAGGGATGGCCCAACTCCTGGAGCAGGATCTCATCACCGGCGCGGCAGTGGACCGCGAACGCAACCTGGTTGCACATCGTTCCGGAAGGCAGAAAGAGTGCCGCCTCCTTGCCGAGGAGATCGGCCACGGTTTCCTGGAGCAAATTGACGGTGGGATCTTCTCGAAGCTGCTCGTCCCCGACTTCCGCTTCACACATGAACCGGCGCATGGCCGCCGTAGGACGGGTGACGGTGTCGCTGAACAGGTCGACCGCTACCACTCCATCCTCTCGACGGTGCGCAGGGCCATCCGCAGTGGGATAATGGTTGCGGCAACGCAGGTCACCACGACAATCGCGCCGGCGGCCACCAGCTCCGCGGTAGTGTGTCCGGAGGGGTAGGAGAATTGGTTGATCCGGAGCCGGGCCGCCACCGGACCCGCCTGAACCATGATGATTGCGGCCAGCAGACTCAGACTGCTCATCATATAGACCAGCCCGCCGAAGCTGGTGGGAATCTGGGCTGCGTTCTCCGTGCCGAACTGAGGATAGAGGGCGCCGAAAGACAGCGCCAATGCGCTGGCTGCCAGGGTGTAGAGGACAATCGTTCCCACCGCGACTGCCATCATGAACGCGCCCGCGTGCAGGAGCCAGTTGGTAAAGACGGTGATGACGAGGGCCAGCACCAGCAACGGCACGGTACCGACCCAATACTTGCTCCAGAGCATGGCCTGGGGGTCGAGCGGACTGGAACGGAGCAGCCACATCTGGCGGCCCTCGAGGGAGATCGCCGGAAAGATGAAACGAGCCGCCACCGCGGAGAGGACGAACCCGGCCAGACCCAGGTTCAGAAACGAGATCAGAGTTACCAGCCTGAACGGCACCCGCTCGCCCGAGTGGAGGGGCAACGACTTGATGTTGAAGAGATAGACCAGGAGCAGGACCGCCAGCAGGATGAGCTGGCTCCACTGGGTGTTGTCTCTGAAGAACAGACGCAGGTCCTTGAGGATGAACTCGCGCTTGGACGCGGGGAGGAAGCGGAGAAATCCCGCTACTGGGCCGCGGAGCGGGCGCCGGATCTTGCGCTCTGCGCCTTCCTGCGCCTTGGAGAACCCGCGGTGGTACAACCATCCGTGCAACAACCCTCCGAGGGCCACCGCCACCGGCGCCACGCCCCAGAGCTTCACGATCGGCCACGGATCGCCGACGTGCAGCAACCAGTTCATGATCATCGCCGCGGTCCACTCACTCGGCAACAGCGGGCTGGTCGGGGTGCGAAGGACGGCCAGGTAATCGACCAGGTTCTTGAATCCCTCGGGCTGCGCCAGCTGCTCGGGGCGGAGAAAGCGGAGCACTACCACGGCGATCACGATCGTACCGGTCGCTATCAGGCCGAGCAGCTCACGGGTTCGGCGCGCCGGAAAGACATTCACCAGGATCAGGGTGATGGCTGTGCCAAGCACCGCAGGCATGACCAGGTAAGGGATGAACGCGGCCAGCGCCACGAGCGGGTACCAGGGGCCGCCCTGGTATACAATGCCGTAGGCCGTGAAGATGGGCAGGGCCAGCAGCGCCACCATCCACGATGAGTGCATGATCGTTTCCGCCAGCTTCGAGAGATACAGCCGCGAGCGGTCGATCGGAGCCGCAATCAGCAGGTCGAGATCCTTGGCCAGGAAGAAGGTGGAAAGCGCGGTGATGATGTTGGAGAGGAGCAGAAGCGAGAGGAACGCCAGGAGAATCACGCCGAGCACCTTGCCCGCCATGAGATTCCCGATCTCTGCCACACTCCGGAAATAGCTGAGCACCCGGTAGGCAATCCCGAATACGGCGGCCCAGAACACCAGCCCGACCAGCGCGAGAAGCAGCACCCGCCCGCCGGCGCTGGATTGCTCCTGACGCAACCGGGCGAGCGCGCTGCGCCACTTGGGCGTGAGCAGGGTCCAGAGGCTCGGCTGCACGACGCTGGCGGTCGTCACCCGGTCATCCCTCGAGGATCGTGTCGAGCTGTTGGTCGCGCAGGCCGCCGGTGAGCTTGAGGAAGAGATCTTCCAGTCCCAGATCCTCCGAGGAGGTCTGTTCCCGCACCTCGGCCATGGTCCCATGGGCAGCGATTTTCCCACCGTGTACGATGGCGATCTGATCGCACATCGTC
>JAXDMF010000157.1:0-9239 GCA_034666205.1 Gemmatimonadales bacterium | reverse complement strand
TCCATCAGCGGGTCGTCGGCCAGGATCTCGCCGTCACGGCGGTGGCCAACGCCGTCCGCCGGGCCCGTTCCGGCCTGTCCGACCCCAACCGTCCCGTCGGGACCTTCATGTTCCTCGGGCCCACCGGCGTCGGCAAGACGGAGTTGGCGCGGGCCTTGGCCGAGTTCCTGTTCGACGACGAGCGGGCGCTGGTGCGGCTGGACATGTCGGAGTACATGGAGAAGCACTCGGTGGCCCGGATGATCGGAGCGCCGCCGGGATACGTGGGGTACGAGGAGGGCGGGCAGCTTACTGAGGCGCTACGGCGGCGGCCCTACAGCGTAATTCTGTTCGACGAGATCGAGAAGGCGCATCCCGATGTGTTCAACGTCCTGCTCCAGATCCTCGACGATGGCCGGCTCACCGACAGCCAGGGCCGGGTGGTCGACTTCCGGAACTCCGTCATCATCATGACCTCCAACCTCGGCAGTCAGTACATCGTCGATGCCGGGGCACAGCTCGATCCCAAGGGCTGGGAGCGGGTGGAGCAGCGAGTGCGCGACGAGCTACAGAATCACTTCCGGCCCGAGTTCCTCAACCGGGTGGACGACATCATCGTGTTCCGCCAGCTCAGCCGGGAAGATCTGGTGCGGATCGTGGACCTGCAGCTCGAGCGGCTCGAGCACATGCTGGTCCAAAGACATCTCCATATCGAGGTGACCCCGGAGGCAAAGGCACTCCTCGCGGCCGAAGGCTACGATCCGGTCTACGGGGCTCGCCCGCTCAAGCGGGTGATCCAGCGGCGGCTGCAGAATCCCATCGCCCTCGAGCTTCTGGAGGGAAATTTCCACGAGGGCGATACCATTCGCGTCGAGCGGAAGGGCGACGAGCTCCGGTTCGAGCGGGTCGAGCGGGCCGCGAGGGAGCCCGAGATGGTCAGTGCGTAGGGGTACGCCCTCACCCAGTGATCTCACCGGGATGGAGGCAGCGCTCCGACTCGCCCGCGCCGGCTCGGTCCGGGAAGAAGTCCCCGTTGGCGCGGTCATCGTGGCCGACGGGGACATTCTCGCAGAAGCCCATAATGAAACGGTGCAGCGCCGGGATCCCACGGCTCACGCCGAGCTGCTGGCGGTGCAGCATGCCCTGCAGAAGGTGGGCGAGGACCGCCTTCCCATGGCCACCCTGTACGTCACACTCGAGCCGTGCGCCCAATGCGCCGGCGCGATCGTGCTGGCCAAGGTCGGGCGGGTAGTGTTCGGCGCCTACGACGCCAGATATGGAATGGCGGGCTCGGTCTACGACCTACTCCGCAGCCCGAAACTGAATCACCGGCCCGAAGTGGTCGGCGGACTGTTGGCCGAGGAGTGCGGAGACCTCCTAAGACGGTTCTTCGAGAGCCGGCGGATCAGCCTCTAATCCGTTTGAGAGCGAGGTCGCGGCGTTGTTCCGGCGGACAGCGCCCAAGGTAGACAGTCCCCCGGGCACTCAGCCATCGATTGGTGGATGCTGGAGCACGGCTCGCGTCGCCTCCGCCAGGCGCCCGAGATAGTTCGCCACCGACTCCAGCGGCTGGCGGCGCGGCAGGACAAAGTGCACATCGTCCGGCTCACGGGTGACCCCACCAGGCCCCTCGTCGACGAAGAGGTCTCCGCCTCGCGACTCGACTGCCTTTTCGAAGCGCTCGACGGCCTCCAGCTGCGCAACCAGCTCTTCACTGGATTCCTGACCGGTGAGGAGCACCCCTCGGCCACGAAGCCGTGCGGCCGTCTCCCGCATTGCACGTTTCAGCTCCTCGCGCCGGTGCGGGTCTAGCTCCTGTTGATGCGCTTCGTAGGAATCCGTCTTCGTAGTCTTGGACATGTGTGCTCCGATCTTACCGTAGACATGAGGTCATGCAGCCCCTGGCCTTACATAGCTAACGCCAGGCGTCCCCCGATGCCAGGCAATCGGAAGGCGGTACCGGCGAAAAGGGCCCGTACCTCCCCGTTCACTGTTCACCCTTGACGCCTTATCTTTCCCGCCGTTTGGACAGGTGTCCGAGTGGCTGAAGGAGCCGGTCTCGAAAACCGGTATACCTGCAAGGGTATCGTGGGTTCGAATCCCACCCTGTCCGTCTAGCTCTCCTGCCACCACCATGAATTGTGGCGGCGCCGTACCCCCCAACCGAGCCCTCCTGCCTTTCATGGCCCTCATCGCCATTGCCGCGTTTGTGCTCGGGCTCTGCGCCATGGCCGGGCTATCGGTTCTCCGTCGCGAGCGTAGGCGCATCCCGCGCTCGCGAGGCGCTGACCCATACGACGGCCTGCAGAGCGTTATCGCCCATCTCTTCGAATCCAGTCCCAATGGCGTCGGATTGTGGGATCGCGACCTGCGCTTTCTCCGGGTCAACAAGGCTTTGGCGGACATCAATGGCCTGCCCCCCGAGGCGCACGTGGGTAAACGACTGGGGGAAGTTGTCCCCCGGCTAGCCGGCACCCTCGAGCCGATGCTCCGCCAAGTCCTGAGCAGCGGGGAGCCCATGGTCAACATCGAGGTCAGCGGCGAGACCCCTGCCGGCCCTGGTGCTCAGCGTTTTTGGCGGGCCAGCTATTACCCGGTTCGGGGGGATGACGGGAGCATCGTTGGGGTCGGAGCGGTCGTGGTCGACATGACCGAGTCGCAGCAGGCCGAACACGGACTGCGCCAGAGTGAGGAGCGCTACCGCGCCTTCATCGAGCAGACCGCGGAAGCAGTCTGGCGAGCGGAGCTGGAGCAGCCCATACCGGTCACCTTGCCGGCGGACGAGCAGGTTCGGCGGTTTCTGGCGACCGGTTACATGGCCGAGTGTAACGATGCGATGGCGCGCATGTACGGCTTCGAGTCCGCCAGCGAGATCATCGGAGCCAGACTGAACCAGCTGCTCGATCCGGCCGATCCCAAGAACCTCGACTATCTCGCCGCTTTCGTCCGCAGTGGGTACCGGCTGCTCGACGCGGAATCCCACGAACGGGCCCGGGACGGCAGCGATCGATATTTCCTCAATAACCTCATCGGCATCGTCGAGAACGGCATGGTGTCTCGCGCCTGGGGAACCCAGCGCGACGTCACCGAACGAAACTGGGCCGACCAGGCACTCCGGCAGAGCCGGGAGCAGCTCCGGGTTGCACTTCAGGCAGCGCGAATGGCTACCTGGCGCTGGGACCTGCAATCAGACGCTCGAGTGTGGGATGCGGAGTTTCCCTTGCCCTGGAATGCGCTGGAGGGTCCCGAGGGACAGCCCCGCGCATTCGTGGATCAGGTTCATCCGGACGATCGTACCCGCGTCTCCGAGGCGGTTAGCGCCGCCGTCGAGGGAGCCGGCCAGTATCGCGAGGAGTATCGCGTTGTCTCACCCGACGGGAGCGTTCACTGGTTGACCGACCAGGGCGAGGTCATCCGGGACGAGGATGGGCGGCCGCTCTACATGGCCGGAGCCTGCGTCGATGTCACGCACCATCGCCAGGTCGAGGAACAGCTGCGACAAGTGCAACGGATGGACGCCGTCGGCCGGCTGGCCGGGGGTATGGCACACGAAACGAATAACCAGATGGCTGTGGTTCTCGGGTTCGCCGACTTCGTTCTCGGCCGGTCCGACCTGGCCGAACGGGTGCGGGAGGATGTCGAGCAGATCCGGAAGGCCGCCGAACGAACGGCGGGAATCACCAGCCAGCTGCTCGCGTTCAGCCGCCGCCAGTTTGCCCACCCCAAGGTGCTGGAGCTGAGCGAGGTGGTGACGGCGTTCGAGCCGGTGCTCCGGCGCGCCATGTCGAATGGATGCGAGCTGCATCTCAGGCCCGCGCCGGGATTGGGTCTGGTGAAAGCGGATCCCGGGCAAGTGGAGCAGATCCTCCTGAACCTGGCCTTGAACGCGTGCGATGCCATGCCCCAGGGCGGCACGCTGACCATCGAGACCGCCAATGTGAGCCTGACCCGGGAGTACGCCAAGCTCAAGCCGGGCGTCCGAGTGCAGCCCGGCCCGTACGTGCTTATCGCCGTAGGCGACACGGGACACGGAATGAGCCGCGAGACGCTCAGCCGGGTGTTCGAGCCGTTCTTCACCACTAAGTCGGTAGGCCAGGGTACCGGACTGGGACTGGCCACCGTATACGGTCTGGTCAAGCAGGCAGATGGATACGTCTGGGTGTACTCCGAGCCGGGGATCGGCACGACCTTCAAGATCTATTTCCCGGTGATCCCCTCGGAAGAACCCGTGGTGCCGGAAGCTGTCCCCCCTCCCACCCTGGGGTCGGGTGAGCTGGTTCTCCTTGTCGAGGACGAGCCCGATGTGATGAGAATGGCGATGCGGGCGCTCCGCGAGGCGGGCTACACGGTTCTCGAGGCATCCGGCGGCCGGGAAGCATTGGATATCCTCGTCGAGGCAGGCGCACGGCCCCGCCTCGTCGTCACCGATGTGGTCATGCCGGGGATGACTGGCCGCGAGCTCGCCAGCAGGATCGCGGAGATCCGCCCCGGCCTCCCGGTCATCTTCATGTCGGGATACACTGATGAAGATGTGATCCGCCGTGGGTTGATGGAGCGGGGCCGGCGCTTCATCCAGAAGCCGTTTTCACCCAACGAGCTCGCGCGGCAGGTGCATCAGGCCCTGACCGGTGATGTGGGCGCGCGGGTATCTTCCGCGCCATGAGCTATCTCGACGACCACCTCCTCGCGGGCGAGCGGATCGCGTACCGAGCGCATGTGCACTGGAGCATCTTCGCCACGGCGATCGTGGTGGTAGCCCTCGGCATTGCGCTGGCGATTGTCCTCAGCGCCTACGCGCCGCCTTACTGGCCCGCCGGAGCGGCCCTGGCTGGCATAGGGCTGCTGCTTGCCATCGGCCCGGCGATCCGCTACGCGAGCTCGGAGTTTGCCGTTACCGACAAGCGGGTGGTGGCCAAGCTCGGTTTCATCGAGCGGGAATCGCTGGAGACGCTGCTCAGCAAAATCGAGGCAATCGGCGTCGACCAGGGGATCGTCGGGCGGGTGCTGGGGTACGGTACCATCACCATCACCGGAACCGGGGGCACCGAGGAGTCATTCCCCAGGATCGCCGACCCCCTCGAGTTCCGGCGTCAGATCCAGAGCCAGGTCGTTGCACTGGATGAGCGCCGGGGAGGGCCGCAGAGCTCAGCCGGGGCGGCGCAGCCGGATGAGCCGCGGGTCGAGCGCGACTGCCCCTATTGCGCCGAGCGAATTCTGGCCCGCGCGCGGGTCTGCAAGCACTGCGGACGCGACGTGGCGCCCATAACCGGGTGATTCGCGATCAGCTGACGGGGTCCATCCTGGGACAGGCACTGGGCGATGCGCTGGGCTTCGTGGTCGAGGCTCAACCGCCGACCGTGGCTCGGGAGTACGTGGACCAGTGGCTTCGTGCCGGCCGCGCCGGCGAGCGAGCCCACCCGCGGTTTCCCTTCGGCCAATACACCGACGATACGCAGCTGTCCCGGGAGCTGCTGCAAAGCTTTCGCGAGCGCGGCCGGTGGGACGCCGCGGCCTTTGCGGTTCGCCTGGCGGAGCTCTTTCGCGAGCGGCGCGACGTGGGCGCGGGCCGGGGGACTCGGGCCGCAGCGCTGCGGCTGCTCGCGGGCGTGCCCTGGGACGAGTCGGGCACACCCGCTCCGTACGCCGGCAACGGGAGCGCCATGCGAGCCGGCCCGCTCGGAATCCTGCTGCCCGACCGCGTCGCCATGATGCGAGCTGCCCGGGAGCAGAGCCGGATCACCCACCTCGATCCCCGTTGTGCCGCGGGTGCCGTCACCATCGCGCGCGCCGTGGCGCTCGCGGCCCGGAGGGACCCGGTCGATCCCGCTGCCTTCCTGTCCGATATTGCCGGGTGCGCGGAAGACGACGATGCCTCGGTGGCGGGAGCGATCCGCGGCCTGGAGGACTGGATCTCGCTCGATCCCATCGCTGCCGCCCGCCAGGTGCACGATGGGGGACTCGATCCGGCGCACATGGACCGGTGGCAGGGCATCTCCGCATTCGTCACCCCCAGCGTGCTCTGGAGCCTGTACGCCTTCCTGCGTTCGCCTGATGACTATTGGGAGACGATCTGCGTGGCCATCGGCGTGGGTGGCGATACCGACACGATGGCGGCCATGGCCGGTGCGATCAGCGGCGCGCGACTCGGTGTCGGGGCGCTTCCGCGAGACTTGCTGGGCCGGCTGACCGATCAAGGAGAGTGGGGTGCTGACGAGCTCGCCGAACTGGCGCTGTCGTGCGCCGCGCTTCTGGAGAGGAGCTAACACGCGAGGCGGTGGGGAACGTATTATCCTTGCGCTAGGGATCTCGACTTCCTCCCCAAGTATTCAGCCGTCGAGGCGCTCATGCCGTACGGGAAGATCTACCAGGACGTGTCCGAAACCGTCGGGCACACCCCCTTGATCCGACTCGACCGACTTGCCGCCGGTCTACCCGGCAAGATCGCGGTCAAGCACGAGGGCTACAATCCGTTCAATTCGGTGAAGGATCGCATCGGGGCGGCCATGATCAACGATGCGGTCGAGCAGGGCCGGCTTCGCCCCGGCATGATCATCGTGGAGCCAACCAGCGGAAACACCGGCATCGGCCTGGCCTATGTGGCGGCGGCCCGCGGCTTTCGCTGCATCTTCACCATGCCGGAGACGATGACGATCGAGCGGCGTCATTTGCTCCGGGCACTCGGGGCCAAGGTGGTGTTGACCGAAGGACCCAAGGGGATGAAGGGAGCCATTGCCCGGGCCGAGGAGATCCTCGCTCGCCTGGGTGATCGTGCCTGGATGCCGCGTCAGTTCGATAATCCGGCCAACCCGGCCATCCATTACCGCACGACCGGCCCGGAAATCTGGGAGGACACCGGCGGGGCAGTGGACGTCTTTGTGTCAGGCGTGGGTACTGGCGGGACCATCACCGGAGCGGGCCGCTATCTGCGTGAACGGAAGCCCGGGATCCGTATCGTCGCGGTCGAGCCGGCCGAGAGTCCGGTGCTGTCGGGCGGCCAACCCTCTCCCCATCAGCCGCAGGGCATTGGCGCCGGCTTTATCCCCAGCATCCTGGACACCAAGATCTACGACGAGGTGATCAAGGTGACCAACGACGACGCCATCGCCACGACCCGCCGGCTGGCTCGTGAGGAGGCGATCTTTGCCGGAATCTCCAGCGGATCGATCACGTGGGCGGCTCTCCAGGTGGCGAGCCGGCGGGAGAACGCCGGGAAGCTGATCGTGTCGATCATTGCGGATTTCGGCGAGCGCTACCTCTCACACCCGGTCTACACCGAGCTGCCGGACCCCGATATCTCCGATCTCGAGGACGCGCTGGCTGCGCCTGCGGCGATAGCGTAACCCGCGTTCGACCTTGTATTCACCACACCTCCCAGCCCGAGGCGACGAGCACCTGTGACCACCACTGCGCGTTCATTCAACGGCGGCCCCGTAGGCAACGAGCGGGTCGATTCCATCTTCGGCAGCGACATCTTCTCCCGCGGTATGATGCGCCAGCGGCTCCCGAAGGAAGTCTATCGCAGCCTGCTCCGCACCATCGATCGGGGCGAGCCGCTCGACCCGGCCGTGGCCGACGTCGTCGCCGCGTCCATGAAGGACTGGGCCATCGAGAACGGAGCGAGCCACTACACCCACTGGTTTCAGCCGCTCACCGGCCTCACCGCCGAGAAGCATGACTCGCTCGCCGCGCCGGACGGCGCCGGGGGAGTGGTATTCAACTTCTCCGGCTCCGAGCTGGTGCAGGGGGAGCCGGATGCGTCGAGCTTTCCCTCGGGAGGGCTCCGGGCCACCTTCGAGGCCCGTGGGTACACGGCGTGGGACGCGACCAGTCCCGCCTTTCTCATGCGGGGCGACAACAACGTCACCCTCTGCATCCCTACCGCGTTCGTGTCCTGGACCGGCGAAGCGCTGGACACCAAGATCCCGCTGCTCCGTTCAGTCGACGCCCTCTCGCAGCAGGCAATGCGGATCCTCCGGATCTTCGGCACCGCCGAAGGAGTGTCCCGTATCGTCACCACCGTCGGTCCGGAACAGGAGTACTTCCTGGTGGATCGGGAGCTGTTTTACCAGCGGCCCGACCTGCTCACTTGCGAGCGCACCCTGTTCGGCGCCAAGCCGCCCAAGGGTCAGCAGCTCGAGGATCACTACTTCGGCACCATCCCGCCCCGCGTGCTCGCCTTCATGGCCGAGGCCGAGCAGGAGCTGTACCGGCTCGGCGTGCCGGTGAAGACTCGACATAACGAGGTGGCGCCGGGCCAGTACGAGATCGCCCCGCTGTTCGAGGCAAGCCACATCGCCAGCGACCATCAGATGATGCTGATGGAGACGCTCAAGCGGGTCGCGCCCCGCTACGGCCTCCAGGCGCTGCTGCACGAGAAGCCGTTCGCGGGGGTGAACGGCTCGGGGAAGCACAACAACTGGTCGATGTCCACCGATACTGGCGTGAACCTGCTCGATCCTCAGGACGAGACCCACACCAACATGCAGTTCCTGGTGTTCCTCTGCGCGACCATTCGCGCGGTGGACCTCCACGCCGATCTGCTCCGTGCCTCTATTGCCTCGGCGGCCAACGACCATCGGTTGGGAGCCAACGAAGCGCCGCCGGCGATCATCTCGATCTTCCTGGGGAAAATGCTGACCGACATTCTGGAGCAGGTGGAAGCCGGGCTTCCCAAGCGTACGATCCAGGGCGGCATTCTGGATCTCGGCGCCAAGACGCTGCCGATGTTGCCGCGACACTCGGGTGACCGGAACCGCACCTCTCCCTTTGCGTTCACCGGAAACAAGTTCGAGTTCCGGGCTGTGGGCTCGAGTGCCAGCATCGCGTGGCCGAACACGGTGCTGAACACGATCGTGGCGGAGTCACTGGACTATGTGGCGGGAGAGCTCGAGAAGGCGGTTGGAGCGAAGCCCACAGCGGCCAAGCTTCAGCTGGGGGTGATTGCCGAATTGAAGCATCTGATTAAGGACCACAAGCGCGTGATCTTCGATGGCGACAACTACTCGGAAGAATGGCACGCCGAGGCCCAGCGGCGCGGACTGCCGAACCTCAAAGACTCGGTTGAGGCGTTCGGGGTGCTTCGGGCCAAGAAGAACGTGGAGCTGTTCAAGAAATATGCGGTGCTGAGTCCGGCGGAACACGACTCCCGCACTCATATCGCCATCGAGAAGTACATCAAGCAGCTCGGCATCGAGGCTGAGACCATGGGGTCCATGGCCCGCAATCAGATCCTGCCCGCCGCCCTCGAGCACCAGCACCAG
>JAXDMF010000156.1:0-5550 GCA_034666205.1 Gemmatimonadales bacterium | reverse complement strand
CCGCGGGCAGACGCTCGACCAGGTACCGCGTCAGCAGCTCGAACAGGTGGCGCGTCGTGCCGTCTCCTTCGCAGATGCAGTGCGACCGCCCCGGATACGCCATCATCGTGAACGGCTTGTTCGCCGCGACCAGCGCGTTGATCAGCATCTCGCTATTCTGAAAATGCACGTTGTCGTCTCCGCCGCCGTGGATCAGGAGCAGATTTCCCCGGAACCCTTTTACGTAGGTCAGCGGCGACCCGCGATCGTATCCTGCCTTGTTCTCGCTGGGCAGTCCATTGAAGCGCTCGGTGTACACGTTGTCGTAGAGCGCCCAATGGGTCACCGGCGACACTGCCACCCCCGTTCTGAAGATGTCGGCATGCTGAAACAGGCTGTTGAGGCTCATGAAGCCGCCATAGCTCCATCCCCAGATGCCGATCCGGTCACGGTCCACGTACGCACGCTCGCTCAACGTGCGTGCGGCGGTCGCCTGATCCCGGGTCTCGACTACGCCGAGTTGCCCGTAGATGGACTTGCGCCAGCGGCGGCCGAGAGGGGCCGGCGTTCCGTGATTGTCGACACTGGCCACCAGGAACCCGCGCTGCGTGAGCATCAGGTGCCAGAGGTAGTAGCCGCCCCAGGCGTCATTGACCGTTGAATTCCCCGGCCCGCCATAGACGTGAAAGAGAAGCGGGTATTTCCGGGTCGAGTCGAAGTCGGCCGGCTTCATCAGGTAGGCCGGCATTTTCGAGCCATCCTCCGCCGCTATCGTGAAGAATTCGACCGTCCCCTTGCGCAGTGAGGCAACGCGGCTCCGCAGCACGGCGTTATCGACCAGGGTGCGAATGGTCTCGTGACCAGGCAGGCGAACGACGCGGATGATCGGGGGCTTACCGAAACTGGAGTAGGTCTCGAATGCGTAGCGAAAGTTTGGTGCCCGGTCGTAGACGTGGGTGCCGGATTCGGCTTGGGGCGAGAGCCGCTGGGGAGTCCCTTTGCCGTCGAGGCGGATGCGAAAGAGATACCGCTGGGAAGGCTGGTCCGGCGAGGCAACGTAATAGAGCCAGCCGGAGCTCTCGTCGGCGCCGAGGATCTTGGAGACGTCGTAGGCTCCCCGGGTGATCAGCCGGATCGACTTCCCATCCCGGGACACTACGTACACGTGGTTCCACCCGTCCCGCTCACTCACCCAGAGGAAGTTCTTGCCACCCTTGAGCCAGGCGAGATCATCGACGACATCGACCCACGCGCTGTCGCGCTCGGTCAGAATGGTACGTACCATCCCGCTCCGCGCATCGCCCAGCATTACCTCGTTGGTATTCTGAAGCCGGTTGAGCCGTTGGAGGATCACCTCGTTTGAATTCGCCGCCCAGTCCATTCGGGCGATGTAGTGGTTGCGCGGGTCCCCTTCGATCTCCAGCCAGCGGGTGGGCCCACCAGCCGCGCTCACGACCCCAACCCGGGCCGCCGAGTTGGCTTCGCCGGCCTTGGGATACTGTACCGGGATGACCCGGGAATACAGCGAGTCCGTGTTGTTGATGAGGTTGAAGTCCCTCACCCGATCGGCGGTGAGCTGCCAGTAGGCGATGCTGCGTCCGTCCGGGCTCCAGCGCCACCCGTCGGCGTAGTAATTCATCAGCTCTTCTTCGTAGACCCAGTCGAAGGTGCCATTGATGACGGTTCTCGAGCCGTCGGTGGTGAGCGGCGTGATGGCGCCGGTCGCGAGGTCCTCGACGTAGAGATTGTTTTCGCGGACATAGGCGACACGATTCCCATCCGGGGCGAACTTGGCGAACATCAGTGTGGACGGCTTCGCGTCGGGGCCACCCAGTTTTCGGAGCTTCCCGGTGGCGCGCTCGAGCACCCAATAGTCTCCCCGCGTATTGAGCCGCCACACCGGCTTGGTGTTGGTAAAGATCAGCAGCATCCGGGTGTCGGGAGACCAGGAATAGTCCTCGACGGGCAGGGGAACGCTGTCGCCCTGGGGAATGAACTGCCGGCCCGCCAGAAGCACCTGGCGGCCGCCACGCTCGGTGTCATAGCGAACCAGATTCTGCTCGCCGTCGCTGTCCGCACCCTCCAGTGTCGTGTAGGACGAGCCGTCCCCCAGCCAGCGGGCCGGTCCGAAGACCTGGCTTCGAAACTCGAGCGTGCCGTAGATTCGCTGGACCGAGAGCAGCGTGGAATCCGACTGCTGCGCCTGTAGCGGCGCGAACAGGGCGACGACACAAATGGCGAGAACGAATCGCATCACGAGAGGTCCGCTGGTAGGAAGTGACGTTTGCCGTGGCAGAGCTAAGGGCCCGTTGTTGCACCGGGAGACTCCCGGCGATATCCCTTCATCGAGACGCCGACAGCCTACCGGCTGGGCGAGGCTGTGGATTATACAATGAAGCCGTGAGAGGCATATGCTTATCCCCCTACGGCCCAGAGATCGGGCCTTGTTTCTGGCCGGCCTGCTAACCGGCATCGCTGCCGCCGGCTGTTCCAAAACCGCCGACCGACAGCCCTCCACCGAGAGCGCGGCCTCAACGCCCGCGGACCGCCCCATGTCCGATTCCAGCACCAGGCCGGCCGACACGACCACGGCCGCCAGAAGCGAAGCTAGTGCAGCCCCGACGGCGGCCACGCCCAACCCCACGGCGAAGCCGTTTCCGTCTGACACGCCGCCCAAGCCGGCCCATACTCCGCCGCTCCCCAAACCCAACATCGATCCGGGCCGGAAGCCACCCACTCCGCCGGCCGACACCAGCAAGGCCGCGGTAACGGCGCCGGCCCCGGCCGGGCAGGATCAATGGCTCAAGTACGACGCCGGCAGCAACACGGTGACCTTCGACCTGATCGCGGGTCCGTTCACCTTCAACGGCTTCAGCAAGGGGGGCGGCACCCTGATGCTTCCGGCGAAGGCGAATGTCGTCATCAATTTCCTCAACAAGGATGGCACGCCCCACAGCGCGGAGGTGGTCTCGGGCGACGGCCCGATCCCGAATGCCGCGACCGACCCGGCGATACCCCGAGCCTTCACGAACAAGGTACTCGAAGGCTTACCGCAGGAGGCGGGGGACGTGATGCGGTTTACCGTGCCTGAAACCGGCACCTACCGCATCTTCTGTGGCGTGCCCGGCCACGGGCTCTCGGGAATGTGGATCTGGATGAAGGTGGATCCGGCGGCAAAGACGCCGTCGTTCGGGCCTACGAAGAGTTGAGTAAGGCTTGTCATCCTGAGGGAGTAAAACGACCGAAGGATCTCTCCATGGCTCGGAGAGATCCTTCGCTGCGCTCAGGATGACAGCTCCGCGCTCAGGATGACAGCTACGCGCTCAGGATGACAAGACCTTTGATTCTTGTCCCTTCAACGCTTTCCATAGAAACTGTCCGGTATAGCTCTCCTCCACTTCCGCTACATCCTCCGGCGTCCCCGCCGCGACTACCTGCCCTCCCCGTTCGCCCCCTTCGGGCCCGAGATCGATGATCCAGTCGGCGGTCTTGATGACGTCCAAATTGTGCTCGATCACCACGACGCTGTTGCCCTTGTCTACCAGGCGATGGAGGACGTCGAGCAGCAGGCGCACATCCTCGAAGTGCAGCCCGGTCGTCGGCTCGTCCAGGATGTAGAGCGTCCGGCCCGTGTCGCGCTTGGCGAGCTCGGTGGCGAGCTTCACTCGCTGGGCCTCGCCGCCGGACAGAGTCGTCGCCGCCTGACCCAGGTGGATGTAACCGAGGCCGACATCATTCAGCAGCTCGAGCTTTTCGGCGATGCGGCGTTGGTTGCCGAAGAATTCGAGGGCATCCTCGACGGTCAGATCCAGGACGTCGGCGATACTCCTCCCCTTGTAGCGAACCTCGAGCGTCTCCCGATTGTAGCGGCGCCCCTTGCACACCTCGCAGGGGACATACACATCCGGCAGGAAGTGCATCTCGATCTTCACCAGACCATCGCCCTGGCACGCCTCGCAACGCCCGCCCTTCACATTGAAGGAGAACCGGCCGGGTCCATAGCCCCGGAGCTTGGCATCGGGCAGCTGGGTGAAGAGCTCGCGGATCGGGGTGAAGAGCCCGGTGTAGGTTGCCGGGTTCGATCGCGGCGTGCGGCCAATGGGACTTTGATCGATGTCGATGACCTTGTCGATCCGGTCGAGGCCCTCGATCCTGGTGTGGGCACCGGGCACCACCTTGGCTCGGTAGAAGTGGCGCGCGAGCGACTGATAGAGGATGTCGGTAACCAGGGTGGACTTGCCCGAACCGGACACGCCGGTGACGGCGACGAAGAGCCCGAGCGGAATGTCGACCGTGAGGTCCTTGAGATTGTTGGCTCGCGCACCCACCACCCGAATGCGGTGATCGGCAGGAGCCTGCCGGCGGCCCGCCGGAACGGGAACGCGCAGCTCGTCGCGTAGATAGCGGCCGGTGAGCGATTCCGGATGGCTCCTGATATCCTCGACCGTTCCCTCGGCGACGACCTCCCCGCCGAAACGACCCGCTCGGGGACCCAGATCGATCACGTGGTCGGCCGCCTGGATGGTCTCCTCATCGTGCTCAACGACGATGACGGTATTGCCCAGGTCCCTGAGGCCGCGCAGGGTGGTGAGCAGCCGGGCATTGTCCCGCTGGTGCAGCCCGATGCTGGGCTCGTCCAGGATGTACAGCACTCCTACCAGACGGGACCCGATCTGGGTGGCCAGCCTGATCCGCTGGGTCTCCCCACCGGAGAGCGAGGTGGCAGCCCGGCCGAGCGTGAGATAATCGAGCCCGACATCCCGCAAAAAGCGGAGCCGGTCCACGACCTCCTTGAGGATGGGGCCGGCAATATCGGGGTCGAGTCCCGCGCGCCCGTTCGAGCCGCGAAGGGGGATACTCTCGAAGAACTCGATGGCCCGCTCGACCGGAAGCTCGACCACATCGCCGATGCTTGTGCCATTGACCAACACCGACAGACTCTCGGGGCGGAGCCGCTTCCCGCCACAAGTCTGACACGGCTGCTCGATCATGAACTCCTCGAGCGTGCCCCGAACTCCTTCGCTGCTGGACTCGCGATAGCGCCGCTCGACGTTTCGGAGCACGCCTTCCCACTCGGTTTCGAACTCGCCCCGGCCGCGAGCGCCGTCGGTCTGGAACTTGAAGCGGCCGGGTGCGCCGTGGAGAATGGCCCGTTTGGCCGCTTCACTGTGCTCGCCCCAGGGAGCGTTGAGGTCGAACCCGAACGCCTTTGCCAGCGTCGGAAGTACCACCTTCCGCATATAGCCGCTCGGCTCGCCCCAGGGCAGGATCACGCCCTCGAGGATCGAGATGCTGGGGTCGCCCAGCACCAGGTCGCTATTCACCTCGCGCCGGGTGCCGAGCCCGTGACAGTCGGGACACACGCCGAAGGGCGAGTTGAACGAGAACTGCCGCGGCTCGAGCTCGGGCAACGACAGGCCGCAGACGGGGCAGGCGAACCGCTCGGAGAAGATGACGGACTGGCGCTCGGCTGGTCCGTCATACCTGACGACTTCCACCAGCCCATCCGCCGTCTTCAACGCGGTCTCGATCGAGTCGTTCAATCGCGAGCGATCACCCGCCCGCACGACC
>JAXDMF010000155.1:0-6830 GCA_034666205.1 Gemmatimonadales bacterium | reverse complement strand
TGCGGGATCTCCACCGACCCGATCTGCTTCATCCGTTTCTTGCCCTCTTTCTGCTTCTCCAGGAGCTTGCGCTTCCGGGTGATGTCTCCGCCATAGCACTTGGCCAGCACGTCTTTTCGGAACGCCGAGATCGTCTCCCGGGCAATCACCTTGTTGCCGACCGCCGCCTGGATGGCCACCGCGTAGAGTTGGCGGGGAATCAGCTCCTTCAGCTTCTCCGCCACCTTGCGGCCATACTCCTGCGCCTTGTCGCGGTGGATGATGACGCTGAACGCGTCGATCGGATCGCCATTGATGAGCATGTCGAGCTTGACCAGATCGGACTCGCGGTAATCGGCGGCCTCATAGTCGAGCGAGGCATATCCCCGGCTCAGGGACTTGAGCTTGTCATAGAAATCCAGCACGATCTCGCCCAGGGGGAACTCGAAGTCGAACTCGACTCGCGTGGTGTCGAGGTAGTGCATCCCATTGTATACCCCGCGCCGTTCCTGGCCCAGCTTCATGATGCCGCCGATGTAATCGGCCGGCGCCATGATGCGCGCCTTGACGTATGGCTCCTCGATGCGATCGATCTCGGCCGGGTCCGGCAGTTTGCTGGGATTTTCCAGCAGCAGCATCTCCCGATCGGTCCGGTAGACCTTGTACTCCACCGTGGGGACCGTGGTGATCAGGTCGAGGTTGAACTCGCGCTCCAGCCGTTCCTGCACGATCTCCATGTGCAGTAGTCCCAGAAACCCACAGCGGAATCCAAAGCCAAGCGCGGTCGACGACTCCGGCTCGTAGTGCAGGCTGGCGTCGTTGAGCCGCAGCTTTTCCAGCGCGTCGCGGAGGTTCTCGTACTGGTCCGAATCGGTCGGGTAAAGACCAGCAAACACCATGGACTTGACATCGCGATAGCCGGGCAGGAGCTCGCTCGCGCGATTGGCCGCATCGAGAACCGTGTCGCCGACTCGGGCATCCCGGACGTCTCGGAGGCTGGCCACCAGGTAGCCCACCTCACCGGCCAGCAACGCGCCGGTGGGATGCTGACCCAGCTGGAGGTAGCCGACCTCGTCCACGTGGTGCACGTCCTCGGGGTGGGCGCCGAAGCAGATCTCCATTCCCTCACGGACCGCGCCATCTACTACCCGGATGCTGGGCACCGCACCGCGATACCGGTCGTAGTACGAATCGAAAATCAGCGCACGCAGCGGCGCATCATCCCGACCCGCGGGCGGAGGCACCCGGGCCACGATCGCCTCCAGCAGGTCGGGGACCCCGGTGCCCTCCTTGGCCGAGACCGCGAGAATCTCCTCCCGCTTGGCCCCGATCAGCTCCATGATCTCCTTGGCCCGGCCCTCAGGGTCGGCGCCAGGCAAATCGATCTTGTTGAGTACCGGGATGATCTCGAGACCGGCGTCCATCGCGAGAAAGAGGTTGCTCAGGGTCTGCGCCTGGACCCCCTGGGAAGCATCCACCACCAGAATTGCTCCCTCACACGCGGCAAGAGAGCGGGAGACCTCGTAGGTGAAGTCCACATGACCCGGTGTGTCGATCAGGTTCAGCTCGTATGGGGTGCCGTCGCGGGCCGTGTAGTTCATCCGGACCGCGTTCAACTTGATGGTGATTCCCCGCTCCCGCTCGAGATCCATGGTATCGAGCAGCTGGTCGCGCATCTGACGCTTCTCGACGGCGCCGGTGGCCTCGATGAGCCGGTCGGCGAGCGTCGATTTGCCATGGTCGATGTGGGCGACGATGCAGAAATTGCGAATTTGGGACTGGGGCATGGGGGGAAGATAGGCGGGGAAGCGGGGAAGCGGGACAGCGGGGAAGCGGAAAAGTGAGGAAGTTAGGAAGGACACAATTACTCTTTATCCCAATGTCCACCACCACACCGCCTCATACAGCCGACTTCCCTGCCTCCCCGCCTCCCCGCTTCCCCGCCCAGAAGCTCTCGGGCGACATCGGGATGCTCGCCGTATGCCTCATCTGGGGCCTCAACTTCAGCATCACCAAGATCGCGCTCGATCAGATTCCGCCGCTTCCCTTCACCGCGATCCGTTTCGCTGCCGCCAGCCTGCTGCTCTGGTTGGTGCTCCGGGTGGCTGAAGGACCCGCCCAAATTCCTTCCGGGGGGCTGAAGAAGCTGGTGATCCTGGGCCTGGTGGGGAATACCTGCTATCAGCTCGCATTCACCGTCGGTCTCTCGCGGACCACCGCAACGAACAGCGCGCTGATCCTGTCCACCGTACCGACGGTCGTCGCGCTGTTCGCCGGTGCGCTTGGACTGGAGCGAATCACTTCCAAAATGTGGTTCGGGATCGCGCTGGGTACGCTCGGTGTCGCCCTGGTCATTGCCACGCGGGGGGTCGGGTTCGACGTGAAGACCTTGCCCGGAGACCTCCTGACGGTTTTGGCGGTACTCTGCTGGGCCGGCTATACCGTCGGTCTTCGCCGAGTGCCGTCCGGCATCAGCTCACTCCGAGTCACCACCATCACCACGATGGCTGGTACGCCGGTGCTGGTTCTCGCCGGGATTCCAGGCCTGCTCCGGTTGCGCTGGGGGACAATCACGCCGGAGGCTTGGCTGGCATTGGGCTATGCTGCCGTGCTCTCGCTGGTCGTGGCATATCTGCTGTGGAATCGAAGCGTCAAGGCGGTCGGTGGCACTCGGACGGCCATCTACATGTGCATCACCCCCCTGTTCGCGGTGACTGGGGCGTGGCTCCTCCTGGGAGAACGGCCTCATCCGCTCCAGGGTCTCGGTGCGATCCTGATCGTCGCTGGAGTATTGCTCACAAGGGCGGAGAAGGCGTAAGCCTAGTTTTTTTCTTCGACAATCTCCTTATAACTCTCCGGCTCCCACCGGGGCCGGTTGGGCGCATTCCCCACTTCCCGCCCGAGATGGAACAGCAACCGGAGGATTCTTGCCTCCTTCTCGCTGTTGATCTTGTCGGGCGAGTCGGTGACCTGGTGGTAGTCCTCATGGACCCCATTGAAGAAGAACAGAATGGGGACGCCCTTCCGGGCGAAGTTGTAATGATCCGATCGGAAGTAGAAGCGCTCCGCCGGCCATCGGTCGTCGATGGCCGTCATGCCGAGCTCTCGGTGCGCGGCATTGACCCGGTTGAGCGTCGCACCGAGATCGGAGTGCTCCTTTCCTATCGCCACGATGGTGTCGGGCCAGTTGCGCCCGATCATGTCCATGTTGATGTCGGCAACGATCCGGCCAATGGGAACCGGAGGATGCTCGGTGAAGTACTTGCTGCCCCACAGTCCCTTTTCTTCACCGCTCACGGTGAGGAATATGATCGAGCGCTTGGGCCGTGCACCCGGCCGGCTGAACGCCTTGGCCAGCTCGATGACGCCCACCGTACCGGAGGCATCGTCGTCGGCACCGTTGTTGATGCTATCCGGTTGCCCCGGGGTGATCCCGATATGGTCCATGTGGGCGGAGTAGACCAGGTACTCATCCTTGAGCATCGGGTCGCTACCCTCGAGGATGCCCACGGTGTTCGGGGCACTGAGTGACGACGTGACGGTGTCCCTCATCTCGATGTCCACCGTGAGGCCCGGCAGCTCGCGTGAAACCGGCTCCCGGGCTGCCCGGATGGCGGACAGGTCCGCCCCAGCCGCAGATAACGCGCTCGCGATGGCTCCCTCCCGGATCTGGAGCGCCACTGGGCGGTCACTGACAGTCCCCACCACGGTTCGCTCGGGCGCCTGTTTCGGGATGGCCGCGGCAAACCTGGCCGAATCAAGGTTGCTCAGGGTGACGAGCGCCTTGGGCCCGGCGAGATACAGGACCCGGAGTACCTGCTGTGCCGCTGCCGTTTCGATCCCAGACTGCGGCACATACAGCACAATCTTGCCCCGCACCCCGAGCCGGTCGGCCGTCTCGGTCGTCTGGGGTCCCCCCACCAGCAGCGCCATTCCGTTCACCGGCTTCTGCGGTATAGGGCCACCGTCGTACCGTGCGGCGGAGGTGAACGCCGCGAGGTTCTTCCGGCCCCGCGCCACGAAAACCTCTCGGGACTGGCCCAGATCGAGCCGGTGCCGCGTGATCGGGTAGCGTTGGAGCCATCCCCGGTCTCCTCCCGGCTTGAGCCCGAACTTCCGGAACTGATCGGCCACGTACGCAGCAGTCAGCTCCAGTCCACGGCTCGGAGTATCCCGGCCCATCATCGAGTCCGCCGCGATGACGCCGATCCGGTGAGCCACGTCGGCCCCGGTGATGCTGGCCGCCGCGCGAGAGTGGGCCGGCGCCGTCTGGGCGGAGAGTGGTGCGACCGTGAGAGCCAGGCCGAGCAGGGTCAGGCGGTGCATTCGAGATCCTGTAAGGGGTGACTGTACAGTAACCCCAGGATGACCGCGTTTGACTTCTCCGGTCGCGCGCGGATACGTTGCGCCTCGCATGTACCGTTCCGACTCTTCCCCCGGCCGTGCCCGCCTTGACCTGCTCGATCCCATGGAGGTGTCGAAGCTCGGCGGCCTCGAGATCATCACCCAAGGAGTGGTCGAGGGGTTCCTCAGCGGGTTGCATCGGTCGCCCCGGCGAGGGTTCTCCGTGGAGTTCGCCGAACACCGGATGTATCAGCCGGGCGACGAGCTCCGCTATGTGGATTGGAAAATCCTCGGCCGGAACGACCGCCTCTACGTGAAGCAGTTTGAGGAGGAGACCAATCTCCGCGCCGTGGTGGTGTGCGACACCAGCCGCTCGATGGCATGGACCGGCTCACCGGAGACGGTTCTGCCCAAGCTGGCCTACGCCCAGCGGCTCATTGCGGCGTTGAGTCTGGTCTTGATCCGGCAACGGGACGCCACCGGCTTGATCACCTTCGATGATGACGTCCGCACGGTCACTCCCCCCCGAGCGCGCCTGAGTCACTGGCACCAGCTGCTCGAGGTGCTGGCGAGCCTGGAGGCCGGCCAGGGCACCGCGGCGGAGCCGGCCCTCCGGAGAGTCATCGGACAGTTGCGGCGGAGAGGACTGGTGGTGTTCGTCTCCGATCTGCTGCTGGATGGTGTGCTGGCGCTCAAGGCCCTGAGATTTCTCCGGCATCGCGGCCATCAGGTGCTCGTCCTCCATATTATGGATCCGGGCGAAGTCGTCCTGGGTGGACCCACCGAGGCGAGGTTCGAGGACCCGGAGACCCGCGCGGCGGTGGTCCTCAGGCCGCGCGACTGGGCAGGGGCGTATCGGGATACGGTTCAGACGGTAGTGAGCGAGTGGCGCCTCGCGTGCCGGCGCCACGGGATCGCCTATCACCGCGTCACTACCGACACGCCGTTCGGTGTCGTACTCCGCGAAGCTCTGACGCCACCCTCACGCCCGGCATGATTGGATTTCTTCATCCCTGGGTGTTGGCTGGCCTGGCCGCTGCCGCAATCCCGATCCTCCTCCACCTGCTGGCCCGGCGCGAGCCCCCTACCATCGTTTTTCCCGCCGTGCGTTACCTCGTCACCACGACCCGGGAGCACCAGCGCCGCCTCAAGCTCCAGAACTGGTTGCTCCTCCTGCTCAGAACGCTGCTGATCGCCACCGTGGTGCTCGCAGCTGCCGCCCCCACCATGCCTCTCAGCGGAGTACCGGGACATGCGCCGAGCGCCATGGTGCTCATCGTGGACAACTCACCCAGCAGTGGGGCCGTGGTGGGAGGTGCCCCGCAGCTTCGGCAGCTCGTGGCCACCGCTCGACAAGTGCTCGACCGGGCGACACCGGAGGACGCGCTCTGGCTGGTGACGGCTGATGGCATCCCCCGGCGTGGCGATCGGGTTACGCTGGGCGACCTGGTCGGTCAGCTCACCGTCTCACCCAGGCGCCTGGACCTTGGTGGGTCGGTGACGCTCGCGGGGGAGGTGCTCGCGTCGGAGCCCCGGCCAGGTGAGATCGTGCTGCTCACCGATCTCCAGGCCAGTGCGCTTTCGCCCGCACAGCGCTCGGTACCGCTGCTGGTGGGACGACCCGGGGCGGTGCCTCCGGCCAACGTAGGGATCGGCGGCGTCGAGACCGGTTCGCAGCCGTGGTCCTCCGATGGTGGTCGGATCACCGTCTCACTGGTTGGCGACTCTGGTGCCACGGTGCCGGTCAGCGCGCGTCTCGGGAACCGTCCGCCCCGCCAGGTCCTCGGGCGAGCCGGTGCCGCGACGAGTATCACGCTACCTGCAGCGCCAAGTGGATGGTGGACCCTCACCGCTGAGCTCGATCCCGACGAGTTCCGTCTGGACGACCGCCGGGTTGCTGCCGTGCGGGTGGCCCCCGTGGCCCGGGTCAGTTGGGACTCGGCCAGCCGTTACCTCGCCGCGGCGTCGGAGGTGCTCGCGGCCAACCACCGGATCCAGCGGGGCCAGGAGGTTGCGCTGGGCCGCCTCGGACGGGGAATGTCGGTCGTGCAGCCACCCGACGATCCGGCGGGACTGGGCGCGCTGAACCGGGCCCTCGCGGCGCGCGGGGTTGGATGGAGTTACGGCAATCCGGCCACCGGATCGGGGTATAGCGACAGCGGCACCGTCGTGGGTCGCCACCGGGTCATCCGTCGCTACGTGCTTCAGCCCGGTGGGAGTGGTCGCACCGGGGTACTGGCCACAGTCAACGGAGCACCCTGGATTGTCCGCGGCGGCAACGTGGTCCTGCTGGGCAGCCGGCTCGACCCCGCGTGGACCGATCTGCCGGTGTCCGCTGGCTTCATGCCGTTTATGGACGTGCTGCTCAACCGGCTGGCACGGGGCGAGATCGCGCTGGATCACGGCGCGCCGGGCGACCCAATAGCTCTCCCCGACCAGGTGACCGAGGTGCGGCAAGGCGATCGGCAATCGAGAGTGGAAGGTGGCGGACTCTTCCGGCCCACCGA
>JAXDMF010000154.1:0-7138 GCA_034666205.1 Gemmatimonadales bacterium | reverse complement strand
TGTGCATCGCCGTGTGCGCACCTGCCTCGTGGTAGATCCGCTCGTATACCACGGTGCCCTCGACATCGTCGCAGCCGAAGCTGAGAGCGATCTGGGAGAGGAATGGCGTCACCATTGGCCAATGCGTCTTCACGTGGGGAATGTTGTCCAGGAAGAGCCGCCCCACCGCGATGTTCTTGAGATCCTCGTAGCCCGTGGTGGCGGTGCCGACTCGCCCCATCTCCTCGCCCAGCTCGTTGTGGTCGGGGTGATAGGCCAGGGGGATATACGTGAGGAATCCTCCGGTTTCGTCCTGCAGCGCCCGTAGCATGCCCAGGTGCTCAATCCGGTCCTCGGCGGTCTCCACGTGGCCGTAGAGCATGGTGCAGTTGGTAGGAATGCCGAGCTCGTGCGCCACACGATGTACCCGGATCCATTCCTCTCCCGTCAGCTTGCGCTCGGCGATGGTCGCCCGAACAGCGGTGCTGAACACCTCCGCACCACCACCCGGCAGGCTGGTGAGTCCCGCCTCTTTCATGGCGATGAGCACCTCGCGCTCCGAGAGTTTCTCGATCCGCGCCAGATGCGCGATCTCCACGGCGGTGAGCGCCTTCACATGCACCTGCGGGTGCCGCTCCTTGAGTCCCCGGATCATGTCGGTGTAATAGTCGAGCCGGAGCTTGGGATGGAGCCCACCGACGATGTGAAATTCTCTTGTCGGCATGCCGGTGGCCTGCTCGGCCTCGTGAAACACCTCCTCGAGTGAGCGGGTGTAGGCCCCCTCCTCCTTCGGCATGCGGGCGAAGGAGCAGAAGGTGCAGGTGTTCCGCAGAATGCAGACGTTGGTGGGATTGATATGCTGATTGGACGAGAAGAAGACCCGGTCGCCGTTGCGCCGGCTGTTGGCGGCGTCGGCCAACATACCGAGGCCGAGGAGGTCCGAGGTGGCGTAGAGCGCTAGTCCGTCCTCGGGCCCCAGCCGCTCGCTTGCCAGTACCTTGTCGGCGACCGGACGCAGCAGAGGGTCGCGGAGGCGTGCCGGATCGAGCCCACCAGACATCGTATCTCCTTGAGATGTCAAAGGCTAAAGGACACCGGAATTTATACCTGCGCCGACGGCCTCACCACCCTGCTCCGCAACCCCCATGAGGAGTCAGAAATTGCGGAACTGGGTGAGTCCCAGTGGCTGAGTGTAGTGTAAGGAGTGGTGAAGGGGGAAGTCAGGCCCTCGAAGCCAGCTAGGGTGTTCCGTCCGCTACGCCTCCCAGCGCCGGACGGCGAGGGTCACGTTGTGCCCGCCAAAGCCGAATGAGTTGGAGAGCGCCACGTCGACTCTGCGCTCGACCCTACGATTGGGCGCAGAGTCGAGATCGCATTCCGGATCGGGGGTGAACTGGTTGATGGTGGGTGGGATCACCCCGCAGGTGGAGGTCAGCAGGGAGACGATGAACTCGAGGGCGCCGGCCCCGCCAAGCAGGTGGCCGGTCATGGACTTGGTGGACCCAAACACGAGCTTGCGAGACTGTTCACCAAATAGCGCCTTGACCGCCCGGGTCTCGGCGATGTCGCCCTGCGGGGTCGAGGTACCGTGGGCGTTGATGTAGCCCACATCCTTGAGATCGATGCGGCCGTCTTCGAGCGCGCTCTTCATCGCCCGCTGCGCACCCTCGCCGGATTCGGCCGGCGAGGTAATGTGGTAGGCATCGGCACTTGAACCATAGCCAAGCACTTCGCCGAGAATCCGTGCGCCGCGCCGCTCGGCGTGCTCCAGGCTCTCCAGGACCACCATGGCCCCGCCGTCGCCAAGGACGAAGCCATCGCGGTCCTTGTCGAACGGTCGGCTTGCGGTCTCAGGCGAATCATTCCGGGTGGAGAGGGCCTTCATGTTGGCAAAAGCGGCCACCGTGAGGCCGGTGATCGCGCCCTCCGAGCCGCCGGTGACCATGGCATCGGCGGCGCCGTGGCGGATCATGGTGAAGGACTCGCCAATCGCGTGCGCCGAGGAAGCGCACGCCGACACCGTGGCGAAGTTGGGGCCCTTCAGCCCATAGCGGATGGAGACCAGCCCGGCGGCGATGTCGGGAATGAACATCGGCACGAAGAAGGGAGAGACCCGATCGGGACCCTTGGTGAGGTACAGCGAGCAGTTGTCTTCGTAGGTCTGCATTCCACCGATGCCGCTGCCGATGACCACTCCGGTCCGGTCAGGCGCGGGAAACCGCCCTTCCAGGCCGGCCTGGCTGACGGCCTGGTGGGCGGCGGCGAGCGCGAGCTGCGCGAACAGATCGTAGCGACGCGCCTCCTTGCGATCGATGTACTGCAGGGGGTCGAACCCCTTCACCTCGCAGGCGAAGCGGACCCGCTGATTGGAGGCGTCGAACTTGGTGATCGGTGCCGCACCGGGCTTGCCGTCCAGCAGCGCGCGCCAGGTGGATTCCACATCATTGCCGACCGGGGTCACCAGCCCCAGGCCGGTGACGACGACACGATGCGTCAAGCTATTTCCCGATCTTTTCATGGAGGTACGACATGGCATCGCCGACGGTGCGGAGCTTCTCCGCCTCCTCGTCTGGGATATCGATGTCGAACTCCTTCTCGAAGGCCATGACGAGCTCGACAGTGTCGAGGCTGTCCGCGCCGAGGTCTTCCATGAAGCTGGCATCGTTGGTCAGCTTCTCCCGCTCGACGCCGAGCTCTTCGACGATGATATCCTTGACCTTCTCTTCCACGTTGCTCATGTAGTCCTCGATTGAGGTTCGGGTCAGCCTCTAGATAACCATTCCACCGTCGACCACGAGCACCTGGCCGGTGATGTATGCCGCCAGGTCGGAAGCCAGAAACAACACGGTCCCCGCGACGTCCTCGGGACGGCCCAAACGCCCGAGCGCGATCTCCTCTAATAATGTGGCTCGCGCTTCGGCGGGCAAGGCGTCCGTCATGTCGGTCTCAATGAAGCCCGGAGCGATACAGTTCACCAGGATGTTGCGGCTGGCGTATTCCTTGGCCACCGATTTCGTGAGCCCGATGAGCCCGGCCTTGCTCGCCGCGTAATTAGCCTGGCCCTTGTTGCCGGTCAGTCCCACGATGCTGCCGATGTTGATGATCCGGCCCGAGCGCCGCTTCATCATGCCCTTGATCGTGGCCCGGATGGTGTGAAAAGCGCCCTTGAGGTTGGCGTCGATCACCGTATCCCAGTCCGCGTCGGTCAACCGGAGCAGGATGTTGTCCCGGGTGAGCCCCGCGTTGTTGACCAGGATGTCGATAGGTCCCAGAGCCGCCTCAGCCGCCGCCACCGCGGCATCCACCTGGTCCGCCTGTGCCACGTCGCAGGCCACGCCGGCCGCGCGGTCACCGAGGCTTGCCGCGACCGAGCGGGCTCGCTCGACATCCCGACCGACCACCCCCACCTTGGCGCCGGCGCCGTACAACGCCTTGCCGATGGCGAGGCCAATCCCCCGGGTGCTGCCGGTGACGAAGGCAGTCTTGCCGGCCAGGTCGATGATCACGACAGAAACCTCTCCACGTCGTCGGCGGTTCCCAGCGTCACGGTCTTCGCCGTCGGCACGATCCGCTTCAGCAAGCCGGCCAGCACGTTGCCGGGGCCGATCTCGATAAAGGTGCCTCCCGGCGCGAGCGCTGCCGCCGCCTGCATGCAGGCGACCCACCGCACCGGGGCAGTGAGCTGGTCGACGAGGAGGCGCTTGGCATCGACGCCGGTACGCACCGCTTCTCCGCTTGCGTTGGCGATCACGGGGAACACCGGGTCGGCGAAGCTTGCCTCCGTCAGGGCCTCCCGCAGGCCATCCACCGCGGGGGCCATCAACGGAGAGTGAAAGGCCCCGCTCACCTTCAGCGGAATCACCCGTTTGGCTCCGCGAGCCTTGCAGCGCTCGCCTGCGCGGGTAACACCTGCGGGATCGCCGGAGATGACCGTCTGATCCGGCGCGTTCAGGTTGGCCGGCACAGCGATTCCGTCGGCGCCGGAGGCCTCGTCGCAGGCGGCCTGGACCTCCTCAGTGGCCAGGCCGAGCACGGCGGCCATGGCTCCGGGACGCTGCTGGCCGGCCGTGAACATAAGCTCGCCCCGGCGGCGCACCAGCCGGGCGGCATCCACGGCGGTCAGCGTGCCCGCCGCGATGTGGGCACTGTATTCGCCCAGGCTGTGTCCCGCCGCGGCAGCCGTGGCGCCAAGCCGCTCTCCGACGACGGCCAGTACCGCAGCAGAATGGGCCAGAATCGCGGGTTGGGTGTTGTGCGTAAGGGTGAGGTCGTCCTCCGGCCCCTGCCACATCAGCCGCGACAACCGGCTGCCGAGCGCCTCGTCGATGGCCGCAAAGGTGTCACGGGCCGCGGGAAACCGCTCGGCCAGGTCCTTCCCCATCCCCACCCGTTGCGCCCCCTGGCCAGGGCACATCAGTACGGTCACCACCTGATGACGGCGCTGCCCCAGGTGAATCCGGCACCGAAGGCGACCAGGAGGATCAACGAACCCGGCTTCACCCGGCCTTCGGTGAGGGCCTGGTCGAGCGCGAGCGGGATGGAGGCCGAGGACGTATTGCCGTAGCGGTCGACGTTCACCATCACCTTGTCCATGGACATGCCCGCGTGTTTTGCGGTGGCCTCGATGATCCGGATGTTGGCCTGGTGAGGAATGAGGAGATCCACCTCGGCTGCACTCACACCGGCTCGGCGGAGGGCCTCATCGCAGGCTTCGGCCATGGTGAGCACCGCCGCTTTGAACACCTCCCGGCCGGCCATCTTCATGTAGTGGGAACGCTCGCAAACCACTCTTTCGCTGATCGGATCGGCCGCGCCGCCGCCGGGCCGGTACAGGAGCGGGGCGAGCTTGCCATCGGATTTGAGAAAGGTCGAGAGAATGCCGCGACCGTTGCTGCCGGTGGCCCGGCGCACCACCGCCGCCCCTGCCCCGTCGCCGAACAGGATGGCGGTGGAACGGTCCTGAAAGTCGGTAATGGTCGAGAGCTTCTCGGCTCCCACCACGAGGACCACTTCGCTCTGACCCGACGCAATCAACCCCTCCGCTATGCCCGTCGCAAACACGAACCCCGGACACGCCGCCGAGATGTCGAACGCCGCCGCCTTGTCGGCGCCCAGCAGTGCTTGAAGGTCACACGCGGTGGACGGGAGCAGCCGGTCGGGGGTTGCGGTCGCGAGAACAATGGCATCGATATCGGCTGCCGTGAGTCCGGCCCGGCTCAGCGCCTGCTCGCTCGCTTCCTGGCTCAGCATGGCGACGGACTGGTCCGGCTTGGCGATGTGGCGCTCACGGATGCCGGTACGCTCGACGATCCATTCGTCGGAGGTATCGAGCATGTGGGTGAGATCGGCGTTGGTGAGCACGCCCGGAGGAACCGCTACCCCGATGCTCACCATCTCCGCGATCGGAGGCCTGGTCATGCCTCGGCCGCGGTTTCGCCTTCGGCGAACTCGGCGCCGATGTGCTTGCTCAGATCGGCCTCCACCGACTGGACCGCCACCCGGACGGCGTTCTTGAAGGCGTTGGCGGGTGAGGCGCCGTGACAGATGATCGACACACCTTTGACACCGAGCAACGGAGCACCGCCATACTCGGAGTAGTCCAGAATCCGGAACAGCTCTCGCAGCTCAGCCCGCTGGAGCAGATCGGGCACCAGTTGCTTGACCAGGCCCACGAACAGACGCCCCACCGACTCATAGAACTTGAGCACCACGTTGCCGACGAAGCCGTCGCACACGACCACGTCCACCACGCCGTATTTGTGGTGTCCCGCAACGATGTCCCGCCCCTCGATGTTGCCGATGTAGTGGAGCCGCGGGCTTCGCTTCAGGAGATTGTGGGCCTCCCGAGTGATCGCGTTGCCCTTCTCCTCCTCCTCGCCCACGTTCAGCAGCCCCACGGTGGGGCTGGGACGCTGCAGCACGTCGCGCATGTACACGGTGCCGAGGTAGGCGAACCCCACCAGCTCGCGGGCCGAGCAGTCCACGTTGGCGCCCCCGTCGAGCACCAGCACCGGCTGATTGCCGGTGGGAAAGAGGGTGGCGACGGTGGCACGCTCGACTCCGTCGTGGAGGCCGAGCAGAATGGTGGATGCGGCAAGGATGGCGCCGGTGTTGCCGGCGGAGACAAATGCGTCGGAGAGCCCAGCCTTCTGGAGGCCGAGTCCCACGACGATGCTGGACTTGGGCTTCTTGCGGACGGCGGCGAGGGGCTTTTCCGCCATGCCGATCACTTCGGCCGCCTCGTGAGTCTCGAGGCGGCTGTGATCGACATCAGGGTACTTGGCGAGCTCCGCCGTGATCACCTCGGAGCGACCCACCAGCTGGACGATAAATCGGCCCGGCAGTGCGGTCAGGGCCTGAACCACGCCGGCGATCTCCGCCTGCGGGGCGGTATCGCCCCCCATAGCGTCTACCGCGACGCGGATCACGCTCAGGCGTCCTCGACCTCTATCTGCTTCTTACCCCGGTAGTAACCACACGACTCGCAGACTCGATGAGAGAGCTTGGGAGAGCCACACCGGGGACACGCCTGAGTCCGCACGCTGGCGGCGACGTGGTGCCCGCGACGCAGACGCTTCCGGGACTTCGAGGTTCGACGCTTGGGAACTGCCATGATATCCTCAAACAGGTTCGGCGGGCGCGGAACAACCGCAGGGTCCCGCGTTCAGGTCGGCTCCGCAGTGCAGGCAGAGTCCGGCACAGGCTTCCCGGCAGAGCAACAGGCGGGTGGGAGCCGTCAGGGCCAGCTCTTCCCGCACCACGTCCCGGACATCGATGTGGGAGGCGCGCGCGAGCAAAGGATAAAAGTCGGGATCATCCGCGGCCTCGGGATCAGAGCTGAAGATGGCGGCATCCACCTCGATGTCCACTTTAGTGCGGACGTCGGTCAGGCATCGCCGGCACTCGCCCTGCATCTCACCGTGCACGCTGCCCCGCCACAGAAATTCACCATCGCCGGTAGCCTGTAACTGCCCTGCAACCGAGACGGGGCCAACCAGATGCAGCTCCAAACCTTCGAACGCGGGATCGTCGGGCCGGAGCTCCCCGACTGTCTGCACCGGGCCCCGCTGAAGGTCCCGGATGTCAACTCGGAGCATAGCCGCTTAAACTAGCTGCGACAACGAGATAGATCAAGGCAACTAAATGCCCCAAAGTTGCG
>JAXDMF010000153.1:0-6283 GCA_034666205.1 Gemmatimonadales bacterium | reverse complement strand
GTACGAGTGGTCTTGAGCTACGATCCGCCGGCAGGCAGAGTCGGCGCTGTGGTGGCCAAGTTACTGGGCGAGGAGCCCGAACAGCAGGTCGAGGAAGATCTCCGGCGCTTCAAGCAAGTCATGGAAGCGGTCGAGACTCCGGCTCGATCGAGGAAGCCGGCAAAGCGGGGCTGATCTCTCGCGCATGAGATACGACTGCATCATCGTGGGCGCCGGGCCGGCGGGCCTCAGCGCGGCGCTCATGCTGGGCCGTTGTCGCCGGCGCGTGCTGGTGTGCGACGCCGGCGAGCCGCGTAACGCCCGCTCCAAGGGACTCCACAACTATCTCACCCGCGACGGGATTGCGCCGCTGGAGTTCCTCCGGCTGGCTCGGAAGGAGGTCGAGGAGCACCCCACCATCGAGTTCCTCCCCGGCGAGGTGAAAGACGCGCGACGCACGAGCGACGGTTTCACCGTAATCCTCGCCGATCGTACCGAGCTCAGTACTCGTAAGCTGCTGCTGGCGACAGGAGTGGTGGACGACCTGCCCGACATCGATGGCCTCCGACCCCTCTACGGCACCAGCGTGCACCACTGTCCCTATTGCGACGGCTGGGAGTGGCGGGATCAGCCGATCGCGATTTTCGGGCGGGGCGAGGAAGGCTCCGCGTTGGCCCTGGCCCTCACGGTGTGGAGTGACGACCTGGTCCTCTGCACCGACGGCCCGAATGGCCTGACGAGCACGCAGCGGGAGCAGCTGGGACGGGTGGGCATCGAGCTGCGGGAAGACGAGGTCATCCGGCTCGAGGGACAGCGCGGCTGGCTTTCTCGAATCATCTTTGCCGAAGGACAGCCGCTCCCCCGCCGGGCCCTCTTCCTCAGCTCCGCCCAGCATCAGCGAAGCGATCTCGCGCTGAGACTGGGCTGCCGCTTTACCGAGAAGGGTGCGGTCAACACCGGCAGCTGTGAGGCCACCGATGTTCCCGGCCTCTACGTGGCGGGTGATGCCTCGAAGGACACGCAGTTCGTCATCGTTGCCGCGGCAGAGGGTGGCGAAGCGGGGATGGCGATCAACAAGGCGCTGCTGAAGGACGACCTGGCTCAGAACAGGACTTCGACGCCGAGCCGAACCAGCCGCGGTGGGCCGTACGCAAAGAGCGGCTGAGTAAAGTCGCGGGCGGCGGCGAGGTAAAGCGGGAACAGCTCGTCGCGTCCGGCGATATACCCGTCGCCATTGGCATCGGCCGATGCGCGATACCGGGCCGACTCATACGGGATCTCCTCCGGGTGCGCCTGGTACGCGTTCTCAGCCAGCGCGGTGACTCCGGCGCTGTCCGGCCCCGGCAGGCCGGTGTCCCGCCGCACCGCAACGATGTTTCTCCGATTCAGCAGGTTCCGCACGTCCAGGTAGACGCCTCCCCGCGCGCCGCCGAGCCGCATCGGACGCCGCACCAGCAGATCTATCGTCTGAGTCGAGGGCAGCCTCGAAGAGTTCGGCAGTCCGATCAACGAATCACCGGCGAGGTTGCTTCGGCTGTAGGGCAGCCCCGAGCTGACCCGCACGATCGCGGCGGCCTCGAGTCCCCCCAGTACCGGCGCGCCGAACAGCTTCGGTCCCACGTGGTCCGGCACCTTGCTGCGGAGTATGGCGGTGACGGTGTGCCGCCGGTCGAAGTCGAGCGGGAACTCCGCCCGTGCCGGACGGATGGTGTCGCCGGTGGTGGGATCGATCGAGATCACCCGGTTGAGCAGAAACGCGTCGGTGGCAGTCGCCTTGGCGCTCTGGAGGGTATATGCGACCCGCACGCCGAACCCATCGCGCAGGTCGCGCTCGAGGATCAACTCCACTCCCTTCACGGTGCCCGCGTCGGCGTTGCCGAAGATGGTGGAGTCGGGATCCAAACCGAGCGGCACCGAGGCGACCAACCCGTCGAGCCGCTTGACGTAGGCTCCGAGCCGCAGCGAGGTGATCGGCGTGGGGCGCACCCGGAGGCTGAACTCGTACTGGGTGGCATCCTCGAATCCGATGTTGGGATTGCCCCGGCGGAACCGTCCGGTGCGAGTGGTGTCGTCGAATGCGGCATCCACCAGGTACTGATAGTCGGGCGCCTGGGTAAAGCGGCCGTAGCTCGCCACGAACGTCGCGCCTTGGAGCACGGTCGAGACCGCAAAGCGGGGGCTCACCTTCCGCTGCGAGCCGCGCGACACCGAAGCCAGCGTGCTGCCGGCGCTGAACTGGTCGTAGCGAACCCCGAGCGTGAAGGCCAGGTCGTTGAGCCGAAGCTGCCCCTCGAGATAGCCTGCTCCGCTGGTGGGAGAGAACACCGAGACTGCGGTCGGAGGCACGCTGTCGCCCACCGGCAGATAGCCCAGCGCCCGCTGGTAGGTGTGCACCTGCTGCTTCACCACCTCGCCGCCGGCGTAGAGGTCTACCCGCTCGCCGGCTCCGTAGGTCAGATCCAGCTGACCTCGGGTCTCGCCGAAGTGGCTGAACGCGAGGTCCCCGCGCGACCCAACGCCTACAAAGAACGCGGGCACGCCCCAGGGTGTAGCCGTACTCGCATCCGGTGTGCGCAGGCCCGGAATCGGGTCAGGCGTCGGCTGCAGGGCCTGTGCGGCGGTCTCACCAATGAAGTGGAACGGCTTGCCGGTGAGCGCCCCCAGCGCGTAGTCCACCTGGCCATCGAGCGTGCCCCGGGTGAAGTCGCGTACGAAACGGCCCACTCGGAGATCGAGGATGAGCGGCTTGTGAGTGCCCGGCCCGCTGGCGTACTGCGCGTGCCCGGTGAACAGGTTGCCCTTGAGCCGCTGAGCCGGTGCGAGGTCGAGATCGTACTTGTAGGCCGGATCGTAGAGCAGGCGCTGATCCTCGGTATGGAGGCCGAGCAGCCTGAAGGTGATCCGGTCGGTGACTGGCAGGGTGATCTTCCCCAGCCCGCTCCATTGCTCTCCGCTGTTGTGAGGCAGGAGTGTGGGCGCCGCTGTACGCGGGTCCCGCGGATCGGTGGGTGCCGGCGCGTTCACCGGGTCGGCGTCGAGCCGGCCGTTCACGTCCAGCGCCGCAACTACCCCGACTCGGCCGGCCACGGGGCCGTCGGCCTGGGCCACGAAGCGATCGAGCCCCAAATCCCAGCTGCCCCCGAACGGCCGGTCGGTCTCGTACCCGACCCGTCCCTGCCACTGATCGCCGGGTTCCTTCGTCACCACGTTGATCAATCCCGAGATCGCCTGGCCGTAGCGGGCCGAGAAGCCGTTGGTGACCAGGGAGGCCTCGCTCAGCACGTCGGGCGGGATCTTGAGCCCAAGGCCGTTCGACGCGTCGAGCTGATTCTTGACGCCCAGCCCATCGAGGATGAAAGACTCCTCGCCCAGCCGGCCGCCGCGGTAACTCTCGCCCACGCTGCCCGCCGAGAGGCTGAGCGCCTCCTCGAGCGAGCTGACCGGCAGCTCGCGCAGGTCGGCGGCGCTGATCTTCTGTTCGGTGGAGGTCGCCAGCGGATCGAGCACCGGGTCGATCGGAGCCATCACGACCAGGGGATCGAGCTGAAGCGGATTCGCTTCCAGGGTAAAGTCCACCGTCACGGTGGCTCCGGCTCGCACAAACACGCTGTCCTGCACCACGCTGCGGTAACCGATGAACCGCGCAGCCACCCGGTGCCAGCCGCTCCGGATACCGCGCACCCGGTAGACACCGCCGGTGTCGGTGATGGCGCGGGTGCGCTCGTCCACTAGAATCTGTGCCTCCGATAGCCCCGTTCCGGAGCGGGCGTCGTGTACCCGTCCGCCGATCGCACCCTCCGCCTGGGCCACCAATTTGACCGGCAGGAGCGCTCCGAACAGGAGTGCTGCGACCGCCAGATGGCTCCAGGACGGCCTCACGGCTGCCCGAACGAGTAGAGGTCGCCGACCTTGCTCACCGTGGTGTCCGCGGTCCCGTCCGGAAAACGCACAATGTTGAGCGGATAAACTTCGGCGACGATGCCGGTGCCCGAAGGGGAGAGTTGAGGTCGGCGCAAGAGTCCGGGACCATCTACGGTGATATCGGTTCCGTCTTGAAGGTTCACCACGTGCGCCACGCCTCCGCTGTCCCACTGGGTCGGCCCCAGTGAAGAATCCACCGTGAACGCAACCCGCCCGCCGACCACCGCCGACATCCGGGTACCCACCACATGGACGTCGCGCGCGAACCCGGCCGGCCCGAAGTCGTGCGCCACGGTCACGTCACCGGTGGAGAGTTGCTTGCGGTAGACCCGGGAATCGCCATTGAGGGTGTAATAGACCTCATCCTCGCTGGCGCCAGGCGACACCCCCGACGCGTAGTCGGTGGCCGTAATCGCATGAAGCGTGACCGGCGCTCCATCCACGTTGAGCCACACCGCGTCGAGTCCCGACCGCAGGGTATCGGGAACGCAGAACTGACAGGGCCTGCGGACCGTGACCGCCTCGCCCAGAAAAACCAGCCGGTTGGGGCCGAGCCAGTGGATTTGCGACACGCCTTGAGTCAGCCGGCCGCCGGGGCTGGTGTAGGGCACGGCATGGAGTAGCTGGCGGGTGGCGGGATCGCTCACGGACCCGAGCGCGATGCTCTGTTCAACAGGCAGGACAGCGCCGATGCCCGAGGTGGCCGCGAGATACGCCAGGTGGCCATCGGCGGCGGCGGCGGCCGACTCCAGCACGTCCGTCAGGTTGATGCTGTTCGGAGTGAGAGAGCAGGTGAGCTGCCGTTGGCTGCCGCCGGTGGTGGGAAGACGGGCCAGACACACATCGTTACCGCGGACGCCGACGAGCTGGGTCGAGTAGAGGATGCCCGAGCCATCAGGGAGCCAGGTTGGCTGCAGGTCGGGGCCGCGATTCAACGTGAGCCGCACCGGCGGGGTAGGGTCGAACGGCTGATCCCGATCGAAGGGCGGCGTGCTGAACGGCTCGGTATGACCGCACCCCAGCGCGGCGACCAGGGCAAGCAGCCTCACGATTGAATCCGGCTGTGTCATCGATGTGTCGATTCGGTGAGGGAATCGCCAAGGTGACGCCGCGGCCGCAACCAGTCGCACAACCATCCAGGTTGGACCGAGGGAGGTTCGTGCGTCCAACCAAGCTGTTTCGGATCTGCCACTTAGTCCAGCCGCGACCGTCCCAGCGGGTGGGCCGGCGGGTCTGCTATATAAGGAAGGCCCTCCTGCGGCAGCGCTTGCATCCGTTACGACGCCGGGAGATCATGGAGTTGTGATAACCGCATCGTGGACCGGCGGAGCGGAGGCGCTGGAGACGCCGATTCCGCTGGTGGATCTCGATCGCCTGGAGCGAAACCTGAATCGCATGGCGGAATACGCCTCCGGTCATGGACTCGCTCTGCGGCCCCATACCAAGACCCACAAGTCATCCCGGGTTGCGGCGGAGCAGCTGCACCGCGGTGCCGTTGGCCTCACCTGCGCCACGCTCCTGGAAGCCGAAGTGATGTCGGAAGTCTGCGACGACATCCTGCTGGCGTATCCTCCGGTGGGGAGCTCGAAGCTCCAGCGTCTGCTGGCGCTGCCCGACGATATCGAGCTTACCGTTGCGCTGGATTCGATCGGGGTGGCTGACGCGCTTGCGCATGCTGCCTTAGAACGGGACCGGACGGTGGGCGTCTACGTGGAGCTCGACGTCGGAATGCGCCGGGTGGGAATCCCGGCCATCGAGGACGCGCTGGCGTTGGTCCGGCATGTGTCGGAGCGGCCGCCGCTGGCCTACCGTGGCATCACCTTCTATCCCGGACACATTCGCGCTCCGGTGGGACAGCAGGACGAGGAGATCGCCCGGCTGAGCCGCGACGTGCGCGCGGCGATCGAGGCCCTCGACCGGGCGGGCCTCCGGCCAGACGTGGTGAGCGGCGGATCCACACCGACGATCACGACGGCGCATGAGATCGAGGGCCTCACGGAGATTCGACCGGGGACGTACGCCTACAACGATCGCATCACCCAGCAGACCGGAGCCTGCAGCTGGGACGATTGCGCCCTCACCGTGCTGGCGACGGTGGTAAGTACCGCTGTGCCGGGCCAGGCGGTGATCGATGCCGGCTCCAAGGCGCTAGGCCGGGAACCGGCTGCCGGGCCGGAGGACGGATTCGCCGCCCTGCTCGATCGGCCGGAGGTGACCGTGCAGCGACTGTCCGAGGAGCACGGTATCCTCGACCTTGGATCCAGCAACTGGCGGCCCGCGGTGGGTGAGCAGGTCCGGCTGGTGCCGAATCACGTGTGCTTCGCGGTCCACTTGCACGAGATCGTGTACGGCATGCGGGGCGACCGCATCGAGACGAGCTGGC
>JAXDMF010000152.1:0-7642 GCA_034666205.1 Gemmatimonadales bacterium | reverse complement strand
TTGTTGTCCCATGCTATCTTGCGCGCGTGCTCCCCACCTCGCTGCAGTCTGTGTTCGCCGCGCTCAGGCACCGGAACTTCCGGCTGTTCATCATCGGCCAGTTCATCTCGCTCTGCGGCACCTGGATGCAGGTCATTGCGCAGGGGTGGCTGGTTCTTCAGCTCACCGACTCCGCATTCGCTGTCGGGCTGGTCACCGCCCTCGGATCGCTGCCGATCCTGCTCTTCACCCTGTACGGTGGGGTGATCGCCGACCGGGTCAACAAGCGCCGCTTCATCCTGGTGCTCCAGAGCCTCATGTTGGCCGAAGCGCTGACGCTGGCCATCCTCACGGCAACCCACCTGATCACCGTGCACTGGGTGATGGGGCTCGCGGTGTTTTCCGGGCTACTCAGCGCGTTCGAGGTGCCGACCCGACAGTCGTTCCTCGCCGAGATAGTGCACCGCGAGCATCTCATGAACGCGATTGCGCTGAACTCGAGCGCGTTTAACCTCGCGCGGGTCATCGGCCCTGCCATTGCGGCGGGGCTGATTGCCACCGTCGGACTCGCTGCATGCTTCTTCGCCAACGCCGCCAGCTACCTGGCGGTGATTGCGAGCCTGCTCCGCATGGACGCGGGGCAGTCGCCGGCGCCCCGGACCGAATCGTTGGCTACCGCCCTCCGGCAGGGCTTCGCGTTTGTGTTCGGAAACCGGTGGCCCCGGGCGCTCGTCGTCCTCATCGCGACATTCAGCATGTTCGGATTCTCGTTCCTCCCTCTCATGCCGGTATTCGCCCGCGACGTCCTCCGGGTGGGCGCGAGCGGCTACGCGGCCCTGGTCGCCGCCATCGGCATTGGCGCCGCAGCGGCGGCCTTCTTCCTTGCCGGCTTCGGCCATCGGGTTCGGCGATCCCGGCTGGTGCTCGGCTCCGCCATGCTCTTCGGGGTCGTGTTGCTAGCGGCCTCCCTGGCGCCGGAGTTCTGGTCTGCCCTGTTCCTGTTCACCGTCACCGGTTGTGTGATGGCACTCAACGGCATCGCCGCAAACACGATGCTTCAGTCGGAGGCTCCGGATCAGCTGCGCGGCCGGATCATGGGTTTCTACTCGTTCATGGTCCTGGGTCTGGCGCCGTTCGGGTCGTTTCAGGCGGGCTGGATCGCCGAGCACTTCGGCGTCCGGATCGCCTTTGCGCTGGGTGGGTTGGTGTGCCTGCTCGTGGCGGCCGGGGTAGCCTGGCGAATGCGGTAACCCATGCTCATCACGATATCGCGCCAGTATGGTGCTGGAGGATCCGAGGTGGCCCGGCGCGTGGCCGCCGAGCTCGGCTGGCGCGTGGTGGACAACGAGCTGGTCGAGGAGGTGGCCGCCCGGGCGGGCGTATCCCCGGAGCAGGTTGCGGAACGAGACGAGCGGGCGCCCAGCTTCGTGGAGCGGCTGGCGCGGACCCTGGCCGCCTCTGCACCCGAGCTATTTCCCTCGTCGGTCCCCGGGGGCACGGTTCCGAAGCTTCAGGAAGTGGACCTGGTGCGCATGACCGAGTCGGTCGTGGCCGAGGCTGCTGCGAAGGGGAGGCTGGTTCTCGTGGGCCGAGCCGCACCCGCCGTACTGGCGCAAGAGCGCGACAGCCTGCACCTGAAGCTGGTGGCCCCGAAACCCTATCGAATTCAGGCGGCAGCCGAGCGGCTCGGGGTCGATCTTCAGACCGCGGCGGCGGTGGTGGACGAATCAGACAGCACCCGGGCCCGATATCACCGGCAGTATTACCAGCGCGACTGGAACGATCCGGTGAACTACCACATGGTGCTGAACACCGGGGTGCTGGGATTGGACGGGGCGACGTCAGTGATCGTATCCGAAGCACGGCGTCGAGGATGGGGATAGATCTATCCGAAGCTAATCCCGCCCTTTCCGTAGCCGGGCTCCCGCCGCTCCGGCTTGGCCCGGGTATAGCCCAGCTCTTCGCTCCGGCTGATGCGCTTCTGCGCGGCGAGTCCCTCGAGCACCAGCTCGCACGCCGCTACTTGGCGGGGAGCGTCCTTCCGTTCTGCCAGGCCGAACTCAGTTACCACCTCGAGCAGGCCGGGCACCATGCTGAACCCCTTGAGGCAGAGATCCGACCTTTCGTCTCCGGAGACCTTAAGGGCGCCGCCCTGATCGAACCAGGCGACGATCTTGCCGAGGTCCGCCCCTCCCATCCGCTCTTCCAATACTCGGCCGGCCGCGCGTCGGATGAGGTCACGGGCGATGATTTCGCCGCCTTGCAGCTCGCCCTCGTACTCCAGCTCCAGCTTTCCCGTGATCGACGGCACCGCCGCGTAGACATCACTGACTCGCGGCACGACCCGATCCTCGCCGAGGGCCGCCGCTCGCCGCTCCGCGTTCGAGATCGCGTTCTCCAGCGCGCTGATGGGGAGGCGCTGGCTCACCCCTGAGCGCTTATCCACCCGCTTGTCCTCGCGGGCCTCGAAGGCCACCCGCTCAATGACCTCCAGAATGAAGTCCGGGATGTCGAGCTCCGGCCCGCCCCGCTCGACCCACGCCTCCTGCGAGGTGATCTGCATTCCGAGCTGTACGGTGCGCGGATAATGGGTGATCACCTCCGAGCCGATCCGGTCCTTCAGCGGCGTGATGATCTTGCCGCGGGCGGTATAGTCCTCGGGATTGGCGGTGAACGCCAGCAGCACGTCCAGCGGAAGGCGCACCGGATAGCCTTTGATCTGAACGTCGCCTTCCTGCATGATATTGAAGAGGCCGACCTGCACCTTCCCGCTGAGATCCGGCAGCTCGTTGATGGCAAAGATCCCCCGGTTGGCCCGGGGTAGCAGCCCGAAGTGCATGGTGAGCTCGTCGGAGAGCAAGTGGCCCCCTCGGGCCGCCTTGATCGGATCCACGTCGCCGATGATGTCGGCAATGGTGACGTCCGGCGTCGCGAGCTTCTCGACATATCGCTGCTCCCGGCGAAGCCAGGCGAGAGGCGTGGCGTCGCCACACTCGGCCAGAATCTCGCGGGCGTACTTTGATATGGGCGCGAACGGGTCGTCGTTCACCTCACTGCCCGCGACGATGGGGATGCGCTCGTCGAGAAGGCTGGTTAGCTCGCGCAGGATGCGGCTCTTTGCCTGACCCCGAAGGCCGAGCAGGATGAAGTGGTGTCGCGCGAGCAGGGCGTTGACGATCTGGGGCACGATCGTGTCCTCGTACCCTACGATGCCGGGAAACAGCGGCTCGCCCGATTCCAATCGCTGGAGCAGGTTACTCCGGATCTCGTCCCGGACAGTTCGACCCCGAAGTGGGCGCTCCGCCCAGCGGCTGTTCTTCAGTTCACCTAGTGTGCGTGGCTCGATCATGGTACCGCTCAAGAGACAGGAATTCGGATGCGGAATCTAAGATTCTTGACTTCAATGCTTTACTGACCTGACTGAGTAGAGTTGCGGGCTCATGGCCGCCCGCTTCAACCGGCTCCTGCAACTTCACTCACCTTGACAAAGCCAGACCCGGAGGTAGCTTCGCCCTCGAGTACGTGGCGCGGCCATTACGACGATCCACAACCAAAATGTTCCACCAACCCCCGAGGGAATGACAATGAAGACGATCCTGGTGATGGCCGCTGTCCTTGCGCTTGCCGGCTGTCAGAAGAAAGGCACTGCCTCCGGTGCAGATACGTCCGCCATGGCTCCGGCGGCGTCCGACACTGGCATGGGTGGCATGTCGCACTCCGACTCGACGATGGCGCGGGACACCACCAAGAAGTAACCTCGCGATGTCGTAGCGTGGCAGTGAGCCCCGAGCCCAGCTCGGGGCTCGCTGATTTTCAGGCCGGCTCACCCGTCGAGGTCCTCGGGGCCGAACGGAAGCGCCACGACGGTAGCCGGCTGCCCTCCGGCCAGCAGCTCCTCTCCCACGCCAACCTCCCGCCGGATCAGCCCGAGGCCAATGGCCCGGTCCTCCAAGCTCAGGGTCGAGCGTACGCTCCCCACCTCGCGCTCTCCCTTGTGGATGCTGCGCCCGGCCAACGGCTCCGCCCTCCGCCAGCGCAGGCCGCGTAGCTCGCGGTTCGTGTGACCCCGGAAGTGCAGCCTCGCGACAGTCTCCTGGCCGGTGTAGCACCCCTTCGTATAGGAGACGCCGCCGATCTGATCGTAGCGTACCTCCTGGGGCAGAGTGCGTTCATCGATCTCAGCTCCAAGCGTCGGCCAGCCGCAGAGAATCCGTGCTGCATGCAGATCGCGCTCGTCGCCCGGCAGCGCCCCGGCCGAGACCAGCCTGGAGCCGAGTGCCGCGACTGCCGGCTCCGCCCCGACGGCGAGTGCAACGAACGGCGCTGCCTCCGGTGCGAGGGCCAGCGCCACCGGGCTCACTTCACCACCGACCGACGCCACGCGCCCCGATGCGTCCGGCATTCCGATGCCGGATTTGGCCAAGGTCTGGAATCCATGCGCGCCAATCAACCACGCCACCCGGGCCTCGCCGGTGAGATCGACCACTTTTGCCAAACGGGGGGGCAGCTGGCGGCGAAAGAGGTCCAGCGACGCCTCGTGACCGGATCGGGGCGCCACCAGCGTGAAGGCATCGGCCTGTCGGATCACCCAGTAGTCCACCACCAGCGCGCCCTTGGGTGTCAGGAGTGCCCCGTAGACGAGACTGTTGTCACCCGGCTTGACCAGATCATTGGTCAGCAGGCCCTGGAGGCAGGTGAGGGCGCCGGGCCCCTGGACCCGAAAGACCGCGGGCTCGGTCGTGACCAATACCGCGCCGTGTCGCACCTCGGCGAGCCGTTCGCGGTCGAGCGTCAGATCGAACTCAGACATGGGCCCAGGGAAGGTCGGTTGGATCGTGCCCTACGAAGTCTCGCCACACCATGTCAGCGTCACCGCAGGCATCCTCGGCATGTGAGGTAGCGAGCATGGCACAGCGAAGGCCGGCCGCGCGAGCCGCCGTGAGCCCCGGCAGCGAGTCTTCAATCACCACGCAGCGCCGGGGAGCAAGATCGAGCATCTCCCGGGCACGGTTGAAGCCTTGCGGATCCGGCTTGCAGACGCCCACGTCTTCCGCCGCCACGATCTCGGCAAAGTGGGGGCGCAGACCGGCCAGCTTCAGCACCAGTTCGATCTCGCTCCGCAGCGCACCCGAGACGATGGCGAGCTGAAAGCCATCGAGGGCGGCATTCTCGACAAACTCTGCGGCACCAGGCACGAGGCGCATCGAGTCTCTGATGGTCCGCTCGTAGTGGGCATGCTTCCGTGCCACCGCCTCCCGCAGAACGGCCTCGTCCTGGGTACGGCCGATGCGTTCGAAGGTGAACCGGAAGCATTCCCGATCGTCGAAGCCCAGATACTCCCGGTAGTAGGTCTCCCGGTCGAGTGAGTGCCCATACTCCGCCAGTGTGGCGATCAGCGCGTCGCAGTGCTGCGACTCGTCATCCACGATCACGCCATTGAAGTCGAAGAGAATGCCGGAGGTCATTGGAGAAGGTATAACGAGGTGAGAGGTGAGAAGTAAGAAGTGAGAGGGGCCCCTTGCGTGCCGCGATCTACCTCTAACCTCTTACCTCTTACTTCTCACCCATAAAAACCCGCCTCGCGATACGAGTGATCCAGCAGCTCCACCGGGTGCGCCACATCGATGGGAAGCCGCGCGGCCCGGAGCCCGGCGCCGATCTGCATCAGACAGCCGGGATTTCCCGTCACCACGAAATCCAGCTGCGGTGTCGCGGCGCTCAGGCCGGCGATCTTCTGCTCGAGCACCGCGCGCGCCATCTGGGGACGAAGTACGGAATAGATCCCGGCGCTGCCGCAGCAACGGTCGGATCCCGGCAGCAGCCGAAGACGAAGGCCGGGCACGGCGCGGAGCAGGGCGAGCGGCGCTTCCTGCACCTTCTGGGCATGCTGCAGGTGGCAGGGCGCATCGTAGGCCACCTCCAGCTCCAGCGGCGCACCGGTGCGGGGACCGCGCTCCGCCAGCAGCTCGGAAACGTCGCGGACCTTCGCCCCGAGGCGTGCGGCAGCCTCGGTGCCCAGCAAATGTCCGTAGTCCTTGAGCAGCGCTCCGCAGCCCGCGCTGTTCACGACGACGAAGTCGGTTCCTTCCGCGAGGGCCTCGACGTTGGCCTGCGCGAGCCCGGTCGCCCCACCGCGGTCGCCCGCGTGCTCGTGGAGCGCGCCGCAGCAGACCTGGCCCGCCACCTCCACGACGCGATAGCCGTTGGCTTCGAGGGTCCGCTTGGTTGCGTCGTGCACATGATTGAAGAGCGCACCCATGACGCAGCCGCGGAAGAGGGCGACGGTCGGAGAGGATGGAGAAGACGGAAGCAACTCCGTCCTGAACAGCGCCGTCCCCCCCGTCCTCTCCGTCCTTTCAGGAGGCTCCGCTGACGCGGCCAGCATGCCCAGTCCGAACCGTAGCCGGTTGCGTCCCGCCAGCAGGCGAGGCAAACCGGTTGCCCGGAATACCCGGGCCAAGGCGAAGAGGGGCCGCCATGCCAGCCGGTAACGGAACACGCCGAGCACGAGGCGGGCGGCCGGCGAGAGCCCACGGGCCTGAAAGAGCTGCGCCCGGGCGGCTTCGAATCCGCGGCCATAGCCAACTCCCGACGGGCAAGCCGGCTCGCAGCCCCGGCACCCCAGGCAGGCATCGAGGTGCTCGAACAGCCCGGGGTCGTTGGCATCCATCTCGCCTCTCTCCAGCGCCCGCATGAGCACGATCCGTCCGCGCGGGCTGTGGCCCTCGTCTCCGGTGACGAGATACGTCGGGCATGCCGGGAGACAGAACCCGCAGTGGACACAGGGGTCGAGAGCTGCGTAGCCCATCCTACTCTGCCCCCTCGAGTGCCACGTTCAGACACTGTCCCGGGTCGAAGGTGTCGCGAAGACGGCCCACGATTTTCCCGACCCCTTCGCGATACGCCCCGAAATGTCCCAGCGTCCGGCGGACAGACCACGGAGCGCGCTCGAGGGTCATGGGGATCTCTCGAGCCGCGGCAGCGCGACGCAGCGAGCGGATCCGGTCTACCGTGGCATCGCCGGTCCACCGGATCATTCCCAGTCCGGCTCCAGCCGAGATGAGGCCCTCGTCGAGGTCGTGGGCCAGGAGATCGATGGTGTCGTCCACGCCGTCGCCCAGTACACCGAGGCGCAGGGTGATGGGGCCGCCCAGCGTACCTCGTGCGGCCACGCTCCAGAACGCCGCCGTGCGATCGGCCGGGAGTGGCTGCCATTGGAGTTCGTCGACCGAGCCCAGCCGGCGGACGTCCGCCTGCACCGCTGCGTCGGTTCCCACGAAGCGAGCGGCGAGAACCCAGTCCGCGTCGGCGGCGAGCGCCGGCGAGAGCAGCTCCAGGGCGCCAGGCAGGATCTGGGCGTCGATCAACTCCCTGGCGCCGGAGGTGAGCTCGTCTCGAGCACCGCGGGCCAGAAGAGTGACGTCCGCCCGGGGCAGGGCACGCAGCCGCAGATGGATCTCCGCGATAATGCCGAACCCGCCAAACCCGCCGACCTGGAGCTTGGTGAGGTCGAACCCGGCGACGTTTTTCACCACCCGTCCGCCGGCATTCACCAGCCTGCCATCCCCGGTGGCGACCGCGCAGCCGAGGACGTGGTCCCGCACCGGCCCGAATCCCTGGCGCAATGGACCGGCCGTGGCCGTAGCCACCACCGATCCAATGC
>JAXDMF010000151.1:0-2859 GCA_034666205.1 Gemmatimonadales bacterium | reverse complement strand
TCGCAGGAGCCGGCAGACGCAGAGCAGCTGGGGCGGCTCGGCCGGTTGAGACGGGGCTCCGGTTCGGACTGGTGGGGTGAGCCCATTATAGACCACCGAGCAGTGGGACTTGAGGTCCGGAACAAGGCGCAGGACGGTGGTCTCCACTTTGTGGGAGACGCTGGTTACCCAGTCGGCTCCCTTTAGAACTCTCGTGGTGAGCGTGTCGCTGGCTGGAGCGTTCTCGGGCAGCAACCGGTGGATGGCGGCAATCCAGGGGCAGGGTCGGACACCCGCGGTTGCCAGGTGGTAGAATGCGCTCGGTCCCGAATAATTCAGATGCACGATATCAGGGGTGAATGTCTCTTTGAGCTTACCCACCTGCTGCCTCACCCGCATGATGCCTGCGGGGTCTCTCTGCTGCACTGGCTCGCGGAACTGGAACCGCCGGATAGGGATCCCCTCCCATTGGTCCACGTCGCTCAAATCGAGGTTGTCGTGTGCGGTCACGACCTGGAACTCATGCCCGCGCTTCTGCAACTCTCGAAGCAGATCGGCGCTGAGGACCTCGACGCCGCCAACGTAGGGCCAGAACAATTCTGCCCAGAACAGGATGCGCATGGCTCAGTCCGCGTTCGCAGGCCGCCGAGGCAATTTTCTGCTCAGCCGCCTTTGAATGACGTGCTCTCTGATGACGCGAATGGGGCGGACCAGATAGTGCAGGAACGAGAGCCCCTGGGGCAGTCGGACGAACTGCGAATCTTTCTCCGTCGGTGTGATCAACGGGCGGAGACGGCTCCAGACCCGGTAGTGCAGGTACCTCAGCTTATCTCCCGGCCGCTCCCGGGTACGGAGATAGAAACGAGTGTCCAGGGCCTCGGTCGGACTCGGCACGTCCACCCTGGCTAACAGGTGTGTTGTGGCGTAGGCGGCCAACCGGCTGAGCTTCCGGTCCCCTTCTACCGCCCTCATCACCTGGCCTGGTAGCCCGACTCCGAGGAGAGCTCGGGCGAGCAGCAGGTCGAGGAGCAGTATTCGGCGGCACCCGATGGCCGTTGCGTGAGCCAGGGTATGCTCCCAATCCAGGGCAGGCGAGGCAGTGAGGAGCGCGGCGACATCGCAGATCTGCACCAACCGGGGCTTTCGTTCTTGATAGTCTCGCACCAGCTCCACGCTCAGACTCAGCAGGAGGTCTTCCGGTGCCAGGGTGCAAACCACTGTGTTGAGGATTGGGACCGGCTGCCGCCGCTGCCACAATTCCTGGAATGACCCGGGGGAGGGAAAGTGGCTGGGAGCGATCCGATGATGAAGATCGATCGTATGGCCGCCGCTTGGCGCATCAAAGTGGGATTCCCAGCCCGAATTGGCCCACCCGGCCACATAGCCGCGATTGATCAGGGCCTTCGTCGCCCGGTCAATGTCCCGCGGGTCGATCAGGACGTCCAAATCTCCGAAGGAGCGTAGCGACACATCGCCATAGAGCGCGCTCGCGAGCAGAGGTCCCTTGAACGGGAGTACCGGGATGCCCTCTTGCTCGAAGAAGCGGACCAGCTGCAGCAGGTGGCCGCTCAATGCGAGGCCATTGCGCGCGCTGGCCCGAAACGAGGCCCGTAACTCCTCGGCCGCGGACGGAGGTATCGCTCCGTTCGCTACAGCCGACAAGCTGGTGTGCACCAACGGCATCACTCGGTGTAACCGGGCCCGTTGAAGGAGCTGGCTCCAATCGACAGTTTCCTCCAGCAGCCCAGCGATTCGCTGCGCGGCCGCAGGGTTCCAGCGGTGCCGGAGGCACTCGAGAAGGAGATCGAGCTCTCGGCTCATTCCTCGACCTTCACGAAATCCACATCGCAGGTGGCTGCTCCATCTGTCTTGCGTCCGAGTGAGGCTCCCTGCAGGTCCAGCACCTCCAGCCCGAACGCATACTCGACGTGGTCCAGCAACCGCCGGGCAAGGGGGTCATACAGGCGTACGGAAAGTCGGTAAACCCCGGGGTTCAGGTGCAGGGAGGCAATACGGAGTCCGATCACGTTCCGACCCAGTTCGAGCGGAGCGACGAGTCCCCTGGAGATCATATCTGCGTTCACCAGCTTGGTCCCCTGCTGGTCGAACAAGCTGATCGCAAGGCCCGCAATGGACCGCCTCGCGTCCGACACCAAAGCCAGAGAAAAGTCCAGGCGGCCATCAGGGTAGGCGTTCTGCCCAACGGCATCGTTCCCGCTGGCGTACCGCATCGCGGAAACGTAGACCTCGCGCGATCCGCTGCGTTGGGCGCGCGTCAGGTCTATCCATCGGTTCGGACCGGGGGAGTCGGATGTGGACTCCAGATAGCGGCGAAGCACCTCATGGGTCTTTCCATCGGCCACGAGACGGCCGTCTTCGAGCAGGACCGACCGGCTGCACATACGCTGAATCGCGTTCAGGTTGTGGCTGACGAACAGAATGGTACGCCCCTGGTTCGCAACCTCATTCATCTTGCCCAGGCACTTCTTCTGAAACTCGGCATCCCCGACCGCAAGCACTTCGTCCACCACCAGCACCTCTGCGTCGAGGTGCGCCGCGACGGCGAAAGCCAGCCGAAGGTACATGCCGCTGGAATAGTGCTTGACCGGTGTGTCCAGGAAGCGACTGATGCCGGCGAATTCCACAATTTCATCGAAGCGCAGCCTGATGTACTGGTGATCCATCCCCAGAATCGAGCCGTTCAGATAGATGTTGTCACGGCCGGTCAGTTCCGGGTGAAAGCCCGTTCCTACCTCGAGAAGACTTCCCATGCGACCGCGCACCCGAGCGCACCCGCTGGTTGGCGAGGTGATGCGCGACAGGATTTTCAAGAGCGTGCTCTTGCCGGCTCCGTTCTTTCCCACGATGCCGAGCACCTCG
>JAXDMF010000150.1:0-5281 GCA_034666205.1 Gemmatimonadales bacterium | reverse complement strand
CTGCAGAGTCTTGGTCACTGGGCTGCCGACGGTGATCATCGGCTCGATGGCGAGCGTCATCCCCTCGAGCAGCCGGGGGCCCCGCTTCGGCGCACCATAATTCGGAATCTGCGGCTCTTCGTGAAATCGGGTCCCGATACCGTGACCCACCAGCTCACGCACCACCCCGTACCCTGCACCTTCAGCCACCCGCTGCACCGCGTGACCGATGTCTCCCACATGATTGCCCAGAGTTGCCTCCGCGATCCCTGCGGCCAGGCATTCCTGGGTGATGCGGAGGAGCCGCTCCGTCTCGGGCTCGATCTCGCCGACGGGGATCGTCGTGGCCGAGTCGGCGTGCAGACCCTCGAGCTGCACCCCCACGTCCACGCTCACGATGCTCCCCTCGTCCAGCATGCGCCTGGGTGAGGGAATTCCGTGCACGATCTCCTCGTCGATGGAGGTACAGAGGGTCTTGGGAAAACCGTAGAGTCCCTTGAACGAGGGGACAGCACCCTCGTGGCTCCGGATGAAGCGCTCGGCCTCCGCATCCAGGTCCTCGGTGCTCAGGCCGGGGCGCAGGATCTCCCTGATCCGAGCCAATGTCCCGGCGACAATGCGTCCGGCCCGGCCCATGATCTCGATCTCCCGGGGAGACTTCAGGGTGATCATGTTATTGCTCAAGAGTCTTCCTGACCCGGTCAGCGATCTCCTGAACGGAGCCCACGGCCGGAATACGGCGGAGCAGATTCCTGGCCTGGTACCAGTCCAGCACGGGGGCGGTCTGCTGCCGGTAGGCACTCAGCCGGGTTGCGAGGGCCGCGGGGTCATCATCCGCCCGCTTCTCGATCGCTCGCCGCTTGGCGAGACGGTTCATGATCTCGTCGTCGCTCACGTCGAAGAACAACACTGCGTCCATCCGGCGCCCGCGCTCCCCCAGCAGCCGCTCCACCCCTTCTGCCTGGGGAATCGTCCGGACCACCCCATCGAAGATCACGCCCTTGGCCGCTTCCGGTTTGGCCAGCTGTTCTCGCACAATTCCGAGGATGATGTCGTCGCCGACGAGGTGGCCGGCCTCCATGACTGCCTTGGCCTTCTGGCCCAGGGGAGTCTTTCGCGCGACGGCGTCCCGCAGCAGATCGCCGGTAGCGAATTTGGGAAGGCCGCGGGCCTCGGCAAGCAGAGCGCCCTGGGTTCCCTTCCCCGCGCCGGGGGGACCCATTAGAAGGATGTCCATGTGACTCCGGAAAAGCGTAAGCGGTAAGCGGTGAACGGTAAGCGGGGCGACCCGACAAGATCTCGCCGGGCGTCCCCGCTCACTGCTTACCGCTCACCGCTCACATTGTTACATGTACCGCTGCTGCCGTCCGCGGAATTTCACCCGCCCCGTCTTCATGAACCCGTCGTACTTCCGCAGGGTACGGTGCTGCTCCACCTGAGCGATCGTGTCGAGCAGCACGCCCACCACGATCAGTACGGAGGTGCCACCGAACTGCGAGGGAACGTGTACTCCCTTCGAGACCAGGATCGGGATCAACGCCACGAACGCGAGGAAGAGGCCGCCTGGGAGGGTGACCCGAGCCAGCACCTGATCGATGTAATCGGCGGTGCTGGCGCCCGGCTTGACCCCGGGAATGAAGGCGCCCTGCTTCTTGAGGTTCTCGGCCAGGTCCACCGAATTGAAGATGATGGAGGTGTAGAAGTAGCTGAAGACCAGGATCAGCAACGCGAAGGTCAGATCGTACGGCAGGTTGCCGGGGCTGAAGAACCCGGCGATCTCGGTCAGGATGGGATTCTTGGTGAAGCTCGCCAGCGTGCCCGGCACGATGATGATGGTCTGGGCAAAAATGATCGGCATGACGCCGGCGGTAATCAGCCGGATCGGGATGAAGGTCTTGGTTCCTTCGCGCACCCGTCCCCGGCCCATGACCTTACGCGGGATCTGAATGGGGATCCGTCGCGCCGCAATCGTCATGGCCACCACCGCGGCCACCACGCCCACCAGGATGCCCAGGAAGAGCACGGCACCCAGCGGGGTCACCACGCCACCCTTGATGAACTGGATCAGGTGGATCGTGCCGGGCCACAACCGCTCCAGGATCGAGAAGGTGATGAGCAGGCTCATGCCGTTCCCGATTCCCCGCTCGGTGATCTGCTCGCCCAGCCACATCACGAAGATCGCCCCGGTGGTGAGGGTGACCACCATGATGAGCCGCGACCAGAACCCCGGCGTCGGGACGGCGCCCGGAATGGACTCGGTGAACAGGGCGAAGGTGTATGCTTGCGAGAGCGAGATGAACACGGTGAGATACCGCGTCCACTGGGTGATCGTCTTCTTGCCTTCTTCGTCCTTCTGCATCTTGCCGATCGATGGCGCCACGCCGCCGGCCAGCTGGAAGATGATCGAGGCCGAGATGTACGGCATGATCCCAAGCGCAAACACCGTGGCCCGGGAGAGCCCGCCACCGAGCGCGTCGTACAGCCCGAAGAACCCGGCGGCGGCGGAGTTCCGGATGAAATCGGCAAGCGCCGTCACGTTGACGCCCGGGGCGGCGATATGCGCGCCGACCCGGTAGATGACGAGGGCGAGCAGGGTGAAGAGGAGCTTTCGCTTCAGCTCCTCGTCCATGGCGAGATTGGGAACACGCGGTGCGGACACTTACCCCTCGATCTTACCGCCGGCCGCTTCGATCTTCGCGCGTGCCGACGCGGAAATGGCGACGCCGCGAACGGTGTAGGAACGGTCGGCCTCGCCGGTGCCGAGCAGCTTTACCTTGGAATCCGCCTTGGCGATGAGGCCGGCTGAGTACAGCGTCTCAGGGCTGATATCGCCGGCGCTCAGCTTCTTCAGGTCGGCGAGATTCACCACCTGGGTCTCGACCCGGAACGGGTTGGTGAAACCGCGCTTGGGGAGACGGCGGTACAGCGGCATCTGACCGCCCTCGAATCCCGGGTTGGTGCCCCCGCCGGTGCGAGCCTTGTGGCCCTTGTTACCCTTGCCGGAGGTCTTCCCCAGCCCCGAGCCAGGGCCGCGGCCGACCCGCTTCCGCGCCTGAGTGGAGCCCGGCGCCGGGGACAGGGTCGACAAGGTCAATTGCCGCTGCTCCGGTGCAGCGGCCGTACTCGAGCGCCGTCTCGAAGTCGCACGCTTGGCCGCGGCGCTGCCCCGCTGCCCCGCTGCCCCGCCTGTTGCTCTCTTCTTTTCAGCCATCAGCTCTCCTGCGCCGGCGTCACCTCGACGAGGTGACGCACCTTAGTCAGCATTCCACGGATCGAGGACGTATTCCGGACGCGGATCACCTGCTGATGGTGGCGTAGCCCCAGCGCCCGGAGGGTCCGCCGCATCGTCTCGGGGTGCCCGATCTCCGATCGGATCTGCTTCACCGCGAGCGCGCTGGCCGCCTCCTCGCTCGGGATGACGGCTGCGTGATGTGCGGGGCCCTGTCGCCCGACTGCCGGGTTCCGTCCCATCTCAGCTCCTCTGCCTTGGCTTGTACGGGATCTGGTCTACCTCGATGCCCCGCTCGCGCGCGATCTGGCGGACGGAGACCAGCGCCGCGAGACCATCCATGGTGGCTCGCACCATGTTGTGCGGGTTGGTCGAGCCAAGACTCTTGGTGAGAATGTCGGTGATGCCGGCGCACTCGAGCACCGCACGCACCGGCCCACCGGCGATGACCCCGGTGCCCGTTGCGGCCGGCTTCATCAGCACCCGGCCGGCCCCGTGCTCCCCCACCACCTCGTGAGGAATCGTCGAGCCGGTCCGCGGCAGTTCGATCATCGAGCGCTTGGCTGCCTCTACCGCCTTGCGCACCGCTTCGGAGACCTCGTTCGCCTTGCCCGTGGCGATGCCGACCTTGCCCTTGCCGTCGCCCACCGCCACCAGGGCGTTGAAGGAGAACCGGCGTCCGCCCTTCACGACCTTGGCCACCCGGTTGATGGCGATGACGTTCTCGACATGGTCGCTGGGACGGTCCCGGTCGCCCCGGTCCCGCCTCGGTCCGCCACGACCACCCCGGTCACCGCCGCCGCGGCCACCCCGGCCCCGGGGCCGGTCGGTGCCTGCGGGTCGTTCGGTCGCTGCGGGACGCTCGGCCTCCGCTGCCGGGGCCGGCGCCGGCGTGCCGGTGTCAGCCTGCGGTTCGCCCACTCCACCCACGTTCTCTTCTACCATCTAGAACTCCAATCCGCCTTCGCGGGCGCCGTCGGCGACGGCCTGCACGCGACCATGGTAACGATAACCTGCCCGGTCGAACACGACTTTCTTGATGCCCGCCGCTGTGGCCTTCTCGGCTAGCAGCTTGCCGGTCCCTTTGGCCCGGCCGACCTTGCCCGCGCCGTCCACCTGGATTCCTTCGCTCGCATCGCACACGCCCAGGAGGGTCACGCCGAGCTCGTCGTTGACCAGCTGGGCGTAGATGTGCTTGAGCGAGCGGTAGACCACCAGCCGCGGACGCGCGGCCGTACCGTTGACCTTGCGCCGCACCCGGAGGTGTCGGCGGTAGCGCAGCTGCTGGCGAGACTTGGGCGCGTGAATGGTGCGCATGATTACTTCGCTCCCGTCTTGCCGGCTTTGCGGCGGACGTGCTCACCCACGTAACGAATCCCCTTCCCCTTGTACGGCTCCGGTGGCCGAACCGACCGAAGCTCCGCGGCCACCTGGCCGACCAGCTCCTTGTCTGCGCCTTCCACCTTGACGTTGGTGTTGTTGTCCACCGAGATCTTGATGCCCTTGGGAGCCTCGTACTTGACCGGGTGGGAGTAGCCCACGATCAGGTTGACGCCGTACGCCTTGGCCTCGGCCTTATACCCCACGCCCTGAATTTCCAGACTCTTGCTGAACCCCTTGGAGACACCGTCCACCATGTTCTGCACCAGGGTGCGGGTGAGGCCATGGAGAGCCTTGTGCTTCTGCTCGTCGCTGGGCCGGGCAACGGTGAACTGATCCTTGTCGAGCGCCAGCTGCATCTCCTCGTGGAGCGTGCGGCGCAGCTCCCCCTTGGGACCCTTGACCGCCACCGTATGGTCCTGGAGCTGGAGGGTGACGCCCTTGGGGATGGTCACCGGCTTCTTGCCAATACGTGACATGAGGCCTCCTACCAGACCACGGCGAGAAGCTCGCCGCCGAGGTTGGCGGTCCGGGCCTCACGGTCGGTCATCAGACCGCGTGGGGTCGAGACGATCGCCATGCCGAGGCCGTTCTTCACCCGGGGCAGCTCGCGGCACTTTACGTAGCGCCGGAGGCCGGGCGTGGACACGCGGCGCAGCTCGCGAATGACGGGCGTCTCGTCGTGATACTTGA
>JAXDMF010000149.1:0-12592 GCA_034666205.1 Gemmatimonadales bacterium | reverse complement strand
GGCGCGACCGGCTGGGCGACATCCTGATGCGCAACGGCCGGATTACGCCGGAGCAGCTGCAGCAGGCCATCGACGCCCAGACTGACGATCGCCAGCACAAGCTCGGGGAAATTCTGGTGGGGAAGGGGATCCTCCCTCAGGCCGAGCTGGAGGAGTACATGCGTATCCAGATCGAGGAGGCGGTGTACTTCCTGTTCACCTGGACCTCGGGGACCTTCAACTTCGAGGCAGGTGTCCGCCCCGAGCGCGAAGATTTCCTGGTTCGGATCAGCCCGGAGTACCTCCTTTTGGAGGGTGCCAGGCGGGTCGATGAATGGAGCCTCGTCGAGAAGAAGATCCCTTCGTTCGACCTGATCTTTTCGGTCGACCAGAAACACATCGGCGAATCGGCGCCCGAGCTCTCGCCCGAGCAGAAGCAGCTGCTGTCTCTGGTTGATGGGACGAGGGATGTGCGCCAGCTGGTCGAAGAGTCCGGCATGGCGGAGTTCGATGTCGGGAAGGCGCTGTTCGGTCTCATCACCGCCGGCTTCGCGCACCGCGTCGGCACGTCGACTGCGGCGGCTCCCAAGATCAACGACAGTCGGGTGGAGGAACACCGGAATCTCGGGATCGCCTTCTACAAGGCTGGCATGCTGGAGGAGGGGTTGCGCGAGTTCCGCCGGGTCATGGAGCTGCGCCCGGGGGACAGTAGCGCGCCCCTGTTTCTCGGCCTGATTGCGATTCGCCAGGCCCGGTGGGAAGACGCTGCCGAGGCGCTGCGGCAGGCCGCTACCGCGGGAGTTCCCAAAGCTGCGGTCCTGCACAACCTGGGCTTCGCGCTGGAGCAGTTGGGCCGGCTGGACGAAGCGGAAGCCGCTTACGGCGACGCGGCCAGCCGCGCCAGGGAGGATGCTCGGGTGATGCTGGGCTGGAGCATCGTCGCGCTCAAACGGGGGGATAACCAGGTGGCCCAAGGACGGCTGGCGCGGGCGCTCGAGCTGCTCAAGGGCCGTCCGGTCCCGGCGCTCTGGTATTGGGCGGCCACGCTGGCCAGTGCCGGCCTGGAGGACCTGGACGCCGCGCTGAAGGCGGCGCGCGACGGTGTGGCCGCGTACTCGGAGAACCCCGTGCTGCAGAACAACCTCGCCGTGCTGCTGGAGCTGAGCGGCGATGTAGAGGGCGCGGAGAAGATGCTTCGCGCCGCGCTGGCCGAGGATCCGGCCTTACCGCAGGTGTCCAAGAACCTGGCCGATGTGCTCTACCGGACTGGCCGCTACGATGATGCGGCCGAGGCCTATGAGCGCGCGGCCAAACTCAACCCCGAGCTGGGCGACGATCTCTATTTCAAACTGGGCAACATCGCCTACAAACGCAGGGATCACGCCCGGGCCAGAGAGAGCTGGGCGCAGGCCACTTTCCTCAACCCGGGCCACCAGCTGGCCCGGGCGAATCTCGAAATGCTGGATCTGACGCAATGACGGCCGATGAGGCCGCTTTTGCTGCGCTCACGCGGAAGATCTCGCGCGAGGCTGGGCTGACGCTCGCCGCCTACAAGGACAAGTGTCTGCGCCGGCGGATCGCGGTCCGGATGCGGGCCTGTGGCGTGAAGACCTACTCGGATTACCAGGCCCTGCTCGATCGGATACCGGCCGAGTACGAGCGACTCAAGGATGCGATCACGATCAACGTGACCCGCTTCTACCGGAATGCCGACACCTGGAACCTGATGCGTGGGGACCTCATACGAGAGATCTGCCTAGCGAACGACGGGGAGATCAGGGTGTGGAGTGCCGGCTGCTCGTCGGGCGAGGAGCCGTACACCCTGACGATGTTGATTGCAGACCATCTGGAACAGCAGGGCACGCCGGAACGACTTCGTCACCTGACCGTTGACGCAACCGACATCGACCGGCAGTGCCTCGAGCGCGCCCGGGACGGTCGCTACCGTCGTGAGGCGCTGACCGAGCTGCCGGCGGCTTGGGTTGAGCGCTACTTCGAGCACGATGGGGACGAGTGCAGGGTCATCGAACGGTTGCGCCAGCGGGTGCAGGTTCGGGCGGCCGACCTCAGCAACGATCCGCCTCCCCGACACAATTATCACCTGATCCTCTGCCGCAACGTGGTGATCTATTTCGAGCGCGCCGCGCAGGAGCGGGTGTTCGCCACGTTTGCCCAAGCGCTCGCGCCCGGGGGGTTTCTGGTGCTGGGTAAAGTCGAGACGCTCTTCGGTTCGGCCCGCGATCGACTCACGTTGCTGGACCCGCGCGAGCGGGTGTACCGGTTGAGCGCATGAGCCGGGAGCTGCTGGTGCGGGTGGCTGACCTTCGGGTGGGTGTCGCGGACGATGTCCTGATCACCCAGGGCCTCGGCAGCTGCGTGGCGATCCTGCTCTACGATGCGGAAGCCCGCATTGGAGGAATGGCCCACGTTCTCCTGCCCTCGCCGGCGCTGAGCCGGATGGACGCCAACCCCGCCAAGTTCCCCCAGTCGGCCATCCCCCGTCTTCTCGAACTGATGGCAGCCGACGGGGCGCAACCGGAACGCATCTCCGCCCGGCTTGCCGGCGGGGCCAGCATGTTCGCGGCCCTCGCGCCGCCAGGCACCATACATATGGGGGAGCGGAACCTCGTGGCCGCCCGGCAGGTGCTCCATACTCACGGGGTTCCCCTCGTGGGCGAGGCGGTGGGCGGCGACTTTGGACGCACGGTCCGCCTGAGCGTGAACGATGGCCGAGTCGAAGTGATCACAGTGGCGCATGGTGTCCAGCATCTCTGATCCGAGCCGGGTGCTCGTGGTCGACGACAGCCCCTTCTTCCGCCGGCTTCTCACCGAGGTGGTCGAGGGCTCCGGCGAGTTCCGCGTCATCGCCACGGCCCGAGACGGTATGGATGCGCTCCGAAAGGTTCGCGCGCATTCCCCCGATCTGGTACTGATGGATCTCGAGATGCCCGAGTTGGACGGCCTGGGGGCAATCGGATACATCATGGCGGAATCCCCCCGCCCGATCGTGGTGGTGAGCGCCTACGTCGGGCCGGGAGCAGTCGCGGCCATCCGCGCGCTCGAGCTTGGTGCGGTAGACCTCGTTGCGAAAGAGGAGGAGCGGGGAAGCGCGGCCACGGCCCGGTTTGCCGAGCGGCTGCTGGCGGTGCTCCGGGCCGCGAAGTCGGCTGACATCAGGCGTCTGGCGCCCGCCGACCGGCCGGCTCGAGAGCTGCCACCGTCATCGGTGCCGCTCTCGCAGGGGCGGGCGCGATTCTGCGTCGCGATCGCGGCCTCGACTGGCGGTCCCCGGGCATTGGCCGAGATCGTGCCACAGCTGCCGGCCGGACTCGAGACCGCCGTCCTCATTGTGCAGCACATGCCGCCCAAATTCACCCGCAGCCTTGCGGAGAGGTTGGCCACACAGAGCAGGATAAAGGTCGTGGAAGGGGAAGATCGAATGCCGGTCAGGGCCGACACCGCGTACGTAGCACCAGGTGACTTCCACATGCGCGTTGCCGCCGGGGCGGAAGGCACCCATCTGGTGCTCGACCAGGGGCCGTCGGTCTGGGGCGTGCGCCCGGCGGCCGACCCGCTCTTCGCCAGCGTGGCCCGTGCCTTTGGGTCACTGGCCGTGGGCGTCGTGCTCACCGGCATCGGGCGCGATGGCGCCCAGGGGCTGAAGCAGATCCACGATGCCGGCGGGGTCGGGATTGCACAGGATCGCGAGACTGCAACCATCTATGGTATGCCCGGCGCGGCGGTCCAGGCGGGCGGAGCAAGGTACGTGCTGCCGGTGGGTCAGATCGCGACCGGGATCGTCGGCGAACTTACCCGGCTGAGGTGCTCCTGAGCCGCGCCGACAACGGGTTCCTGCTGGTCCGAACCGGCAAGCGGCGGGTCGGCCTCGAGCTGTCCCACGTCCTCGGGGTGTCCCCGCTGGGATCGGTGCACCCGGTGCCGTCAGTTGAGTCCGCGGTGCGAGGTGTAGCTCACATGCAGGGCAGGATGGTTCCCGTGATCCACCTGGGCGCGCTGCTCGAGGGTGTGTCCTGCCCCTCCGAGCGTGGGGACACCGGCGTGCTCGTGAGCGTGGGGGGACGATGCCTCTGCCTCGAAGTGGACGAGGCGGAGCTGCTGGTGCGCGACCGCGCGTTACCGGTTCCCCAGGGCACGACGCTGCCGTGGGCCTTCGGGGTGGCGAAACATGCCGGTGGATTGGTGCCCCTGTTGGATCTGCCGGCGCTGAGCTCGCGTTTTATGGAGACCGGATCGATATGAACACCGGCGATGACGTCCAGGACGACGTCCAAGTAGTGACCTTCAAGGTCGGTCGTCAGGAATTCGCCTTCGACATCCTTCAAGTCGAGCGGATTCTCCGATACACGGCCCCCTCGCCTCTGCCGAAGGCTCCCGAGTTCCTCGAGGGCGTCCTGTCGTACGGTGGCAGCGCAATTCCGGTCATCGATCTCCGCAAGCGGTTCGAGCTCGAGGCACCCATCGGCGAGGAAACCCGAATGATGGTGCTCGAGCTGGAGACCCAGCGGGTGGCCGTGCTGGTGGATGCCGTATGTGAGGTCGTGAAGGTAGACAGTACCGCCATCACGGCGCCGGGGGCCATGGTGAGCGGCTTGGCCGCCGTGTACATCGCGGGGATCATTTCCAGTCCGGAGCGGACCATCATCATCCTGAATGCCCGAAAGCTGCTTTCCGCGACCGAACGGCTGGCACTCGAGTCTCTTGGAGCTGCCTAGATGACCGATCCCTGGCTCAGTGCTCTGCGTACACAGCTGCAAGAGATCACGGGCAGGGTCGACGCCCCGGATACCGACCGTGACGGCGTCAAACGCGATATCATCGCCTTGTTCAAGCGGGTGGATCTGGCCTTGACCGATCTCGGCCAGATCAAGGACGAGATTCGTGGGCTGGTAGAGCGCTACAAGCAGGGGAACAGCGTGGCGCCGACTCCCGCCCCCCAATTCACCGGCGCCAGGCCCGCTGTTCACGCCGATCACCTCGGCGCTTCGACCTACATCGAGAAGGGTTGGAGTCTCATCTCGTTGGGGGACTATAGTGGAGCGATTCAGGCATTGGACAAGGCGCTGAACCTCTCGCCGGGCGCAGTCGAGGCCCAATCCCTTCTGGGATGGGCCCAGATGCTGCACGAGGACTACGACGATGCGCTCGGGAACTTCTCCAAGGTCCTCATGAAGGAGCCGGCCAATGCTCTGGCCCGCATCAATGTCGGGTACATTTGCTTGAAGAAGGGGATCTTCGGGGAGGCTATCGAGCACCTCTCCAAGGCCATCCGCCTGGACAATGACCGGAAGGCCACGCTCTACGCCCATTACTATCTCGGCCTGGTGTATCTCGAGCGCGAAATGTACGAGGATGCCCAGAGTTTTCTGCGCAAGACGCTCAAACTGGGACCGAATCTCATCGAGGCGTATTTCGAGCTCGGGCGGGCTCTCTGGCTGGGAGGGAACCGGGAGGAGGCGGTTCGCACCTGGACCGACGGCTATAAGGCCAACAAGTTCAACCCATGGGCCAAGCGGTGCCAGGAAATGTTGGACGTAGCGGCAGCAGGTGGCGAAGTCCCGCGCAGTCCCCTCGCCTAGCCAAGCTCTCGCTTTTCATTTCGCTTCTCGGCTGGACATGTGGGGCCGGTGTCACGGTCTCAGATGCTGCAGCGCAAGACCAGCCTACCGCCGTGCGGGTAGGGCAGGTGACGGCGGTCGCATGGCCTCAGCAGCTCGAGCTTGCCGCCAATCTCGCCGGGAGGGCCAACGACACGGCCGACTGGCCCGGGCTGGGTCGCCGAGCGCCCGGTCCTCTGCGGCTCATCGTGGTCCCTGACGGGCGCCGTCTGGACTCCCTCAGCCAGGGCAGGGCACCGTCCTGGGGAGCGGCCGTGGCCCTGCCCTCCGCCAGAGTGATCCTGCTCCGGGCCGACGCCGACGACATCTACGCAACGCTACGACACGAGCTCGCCCATCTTGCGCTCCATCAGGCGGTGCCCGTGCGGGTGCCGCTCTGGTTCGACGAGGGTTACGCCGCGTGGGCCGCGGGCGAGTGGGAACGCCTCGGAGCGCTCGAACTCAATCTCGCGGTGGTGCGGGGGGCAGTGCCGGACCTCCGAGGTCTGGACGGTGCCCTGCGCGGCTCGGCGACCAGTGCAGACGCTGCTTATGCGCTCGCTGTCTCTGCCGTGATCGAGCTGGCCCGGCGGAACCCCTCTGGATCGATCGCACCCCTACTCCAGCGGCTAATGGCGGGACACGACTTCGAGGCCAGCGTGCTGGAGACAACCGGGCTGACCATGTCGCAGTTCGAGCGTGGGTGGCAGCGGCGCGTTCGCCAGCGTTACAGTCTCGCTACCTGGCTCCTGGCGGGGGGTGGCTGGGGCGTGGTTGCGTTGTCTGCGTGGGTCTTGGTCAGACTCCGCCGCAGGACGGACCGGGCCCGCCGCGCCGCGCTGGACGAAGGGTGGGAGCTTCCTCCGGAAAGCGCAGCGGCGTCTGAACTTGACCCGGCTCCCGAACGGTAGTAGCCTCAACCCCTATGTCGAACCCTCGCCCATCCACTCAATCGCGCAGCTCAGCGCCACGACATTTCGTGCTGGCGCCGCGGAACCTCGTCATCCTCGCGGCGGCGGTGCTGGTGCTCGTGGCTGGGTATCTGATGCTCCAGGCGGGTCATGCCAGTGCGGCGGCGGTGATCCTGGTCTTCGGCTATTGCGTGTTGTTTCCAATCGGCATTGCACTATAAAGAGTGTCGCTCATCACGGCACGGTCCCTGCAATACTACTAAAAACTTCGGGGATGTGTCGCCGCAGGGCGAATAGCTCAGCTGGTTCAGAGCGCCTGCCTTACACGCAGGATGTCGGGGGTTCGAATCCCTCTTCGCCCACTCGTGCGCCCGCGCGAAGAGCGGGGCTGTCGCAGGCCCGAAAGGGCCGTCCTGTTGGGGAGACTAAGGAATGAGCGTGTTCCGTCTTGTCATCATCGCCTTGTTCGGTGGGATCACCGCGGGGCCCCTGGCGGCGCAGGGTATCCCGCGCGGAGCGCGCACGAGCCAGACAGTCGCGAACGCTCCACGCCTCATGGTTGCGAATCCCTTCGCCTTCGCCTCGGCCGATTCGGCCAGCGCGGTCAAGATCGGCGCCGCCGCTCGCGAGGAGATGAAGGCTATTGTCGGCCGGAACTTCACCGTCGTCGAGCAGGTGCAGATGAACGACGCGCTGAAGCAGTACGGCTATCCGGTGGACGCCATTCTGAGCCCGCCTCTGGCCACGACCCTGGCGAAGAACATCCAGGCTCGCGTGCTGATGTCCGGCACGTTGGCCCATGGGGCAGGGGGACGCACCTCCGTCACGGCTCGGCTTGTCGGGGTCAACGACGAGGCTGGCTATGTGGTTACGCTGACTCAGCAGCAGGGCCAGAGCCTCGAGGACTTCGGAAAGAAACTGGCTCGGGCACTCGAGCCCGCGGTGAAAGCGCTGCCCGACGCCAGGGCCTGCATCGATCAGCGCACCAGCAAGCCGGACAAGGCGGAGGCCGCCGCCCAGAAAGCCCTCAAGGTGCTGCCGAACCATGGGCTCGCGGAGTTCTGCCTTGCCCAGATCGCCCAGGACAAGAAGGCGCCCCGGCCCGAGGTGGTGAAGCATCTCCTGGCCGCGAGCAAGGGGGATCCCCTCAGTCTCCCGGTCTGGACAGCGCTTGCCACCCAATATCAGCAGACCAACGACACGGCCCACACACTCCTCGCCTTCGAGCAGATGCTTCTGGTGGCGCCCACGAACCAGAAGCTGCGCGAGGAGTTGTTCAAGTACTTCCTCCAATCCGGGCACTCGGAGACCGCGTTGAAGGTGGCCGACGAGGGACTCAAGCTGGACCCGAACAACGCCGACTTGTACGACCTCAAGAGCAACGCGTGCCTCTTCCTCAGCAACTTCAAGTGCGCGGTCGACGCACTGGAGGCGATGTACGCCACCGACTCCACCAAGGCAGACACGCTCTTCTTTACCAAGATATCCGCTGCCGCGGCCGAGGGTGAGAATCCCGACAACGTGCGTCTACTCAAGTGGTCCCAGATGGGCGTCAGGAAATACCCGAACAATCCGACCCTACTGGGATATCTGAACAAGGCCTATTCCCTGTCCGGCCAGACGGACAGTGTCATTGCCGTGACCAACCGGATCATCGCAAAGGATACGACTGAAAGTGGTGTCATTGCGGCGCTGGCGGCGGCGCAGGCGCTCATCGTTCCGCCCGACACCACAAAGGCAGCACGAGACACTTCGGCGGCGAGACGAGACACTTCGGCGGCGAGACGAGACACTTCGGCCACCACTGCTCCGCGGACGGGCTCCAGCAAGTTTACCCCACGCCCCAAAGAAGCAGTTCCATTCCTCGAGTTCGTGATCAAGCACGGGGATGCCCAGCGGAAGGAGAACGCGGCCGCGCTGCTCTACACCGGGGCGGCTCCCCTGCTGCAGCAGCCGCAGGACCTCCCGGGCGCCGAAGAGCTCCTCCGGATGGCGGTGGCCGCGGCTAACCCGACCGGGAAGGTGTACCCAGCTGCGAACTTTCTCCTCGGTTTGGCCACCCTCTTCCAGGTGCCGCAGATCGATCCCCTGGCGGAGAAGCAGAAGTCGTGCGACCTCGCTACGCAGGAGCAAGCAAAGCTGGCGGCGTCCGACTCGGCGCTCACGGCAGGACGTGCAGTCAACCCGGAGGCAGTCGACAAGAACCTCGGCATCATCAAGAAGTACGAGCCCCGGATCAAGTCCATGCTGAAGGCATACTGTAAGACGAAGAAAAAGTGAGCTTCGTTGAAGGCTATGGGCTTTGGCCCAGGGCCTATATATATTCCGCCCTCCGCCAGGGGGCTGTAGCTCAGCTTGGTTAGAGTGCCGCACTGTCACTGCGGAGGTCGCGGGTTCGAGCCCCGTCAGCCCCGCTCGCTTCTTGAATGATCACCCCGTCCCCGCGGACGGGGTGTTGTGTTTCAGCCCCTCAGAGCCGGACATGGCAGACCCGACCTCAACCTATCACGTGCCGGTCCTCCTGCCCGCGATCGTCGCGGCGGGACGCGGGGCGCGTCGGGCTGTTGACGCCACCCTGGGCGATGGCGGCCACGCCGCGGCGCTGCTCGAGGCCGGAGCGGAGATCCTCGGCATCGACCGCGATCCCGAGGCAATCGCCATCAGCCGGAGGAGATTGGGGGACGATCGGATCCACTATGTCCAGGCGCCCTACGCCTCGGCCGACGCGCTTGCCGCGATCGCCCGGTTCGAGCCCGACCTCATTCTGCTGGATCTGGGCGTCTCGTCCCGCCAACTGGACGACGCCCAGCGTGGTTTTACCTTCCGTCCGGGCGCAGCGCTGGACATGCGAATGGGCGGCACCGGAGAATCCGCGGCGGATCTTCTCAATCACGCCGACCAGGAGACGCTCGAGACCATTTTCCGGGACTACGGCGACGAGCGGCGGGCTCGCCGCCTGGCAGCGGAGATCGTGCGCCGCCGGGCACGGCACGCGTTTGCCACCAGCGACGATCTCGTGAATGCCGTCCGAGCGACGCTCGGTGCCAAGGCTGGGCCGCCGGATTTTGCCCGGCTCTTTCAGGCCGTCCGCATCGCAGTGAACGATGAATTGGGAGGGCTCGAGCGCGCGTTGCCGGCGTTCAGAGATGCGCTCAGGCCCGCTGGCCGGCTGGCAATCCTTACCTATCATTCGGGCGAGGATCGCCTGGTAAAGCAGACGTACCGGGAATGGGCCCGGAGCTGCGTGTGTCCTCCAGGTTTTCCGGTGTGCGTCTGTCGCGGGCGGGCCTTGGGCCGAGTCGAGCCCCGCAAGCCGATCACGCCCGAAGACTCCGAGCTAGCAGTGAATCCCCGAGCCAGGAGCGCCAAACTGCGGACCTTTGTGGTCGAGCATGCGGCTTAAAGGCCGCCACTGGATGATCCTGTGGCTGCTGATCTTTTTAGGTGGCGCGTTGGCGGTCGTGGCACGGCAGACTGCCGCCCTTCGCACCGCGCGGCGGCTGCACGATCTCCGTGAGGAGCGGAGCAACCTGGAGGCGCGGCGTGCGGACCTCGAGCGCCGGATCCGACTCGCCTCGAGTCGCCAGGTTCTCGTGCCGATAGCTCAACGCTCACTCGGCTTGCACGAGCCGGCCGATTCCGAGTTCGTGCTCTTTGTCGTGCCAGGGCCGACGACCGCGGGTCAGGACAGACCCTGATGGCAAAACCGCTGGCTCGCATTGCCGTCGTGCAGTTCGGCTTCGCGCTGAGTGTTGCCGCTATTCTGGCCCGGGCTGCACAGCTACAGCTGGTGCAGGGAGACCGATGGGCTGAACAAGCCCAGCGGCAGCGGACTGAGCGGGTCGTGCTCCCGGGCCGACGGGGCGCTCTGTACGACAGGAACGGCGTGCCCCTCGCGGTGAGCCAGGAGTTCTATCATATCGGCATTGCCCCCAACGAGCTGGCCAACCCTCGCTCGACGGGGCAGCTGTTGAGCCGCCAGCTGGGGGTGTCCTGGCCCGCCCTCCAGCAGGATTTGCGATCCAAGCGGTGGATCTATTTCAATGGGCCGTTCACGGCGACCCAGGTGCAACGCCTCCGGCGGCTCGACGGGATCCACCTCACCCGTGACTTCCAGCGCTTTTACCCCTCGAGGGCGCTCGCCCGGCCGATCATCGGCGGATTGTCGCCGGATGGGCCGGCCGGCGCGGCCGGACTCGAGCTGTCACTCGATTCGATTCTCACGGGCCAACCCGGCGAGGCGGTATTGCTCAAGGACCGCGCGGGACGGCGCTACGACTCGCCGGCCCGGGTGATCCGCGAGCCCGTCCCTGGGGACGACGTGGTCCTCACGATCGACGCGGAGCTGCAGGAGATCGCTGAGCGCGGCCTCGAAGAGGCACTCAGAGCCATGAAGGCCGCAGGCGGTGACGTTGTATTCCTGGACCCCATCAACGGTCAGTTGCTCGCGCTGGCATCCCACCAGTCCGGAATCCGTGGGGCCGGGGTCCCCCGCGCCTCGACCTTCACCGATCCCTTCGAGCCGGGTTCGACGGCCAAGCTGTTTACTGCGGCGGCGCTGCTGATGCATCGGCGGGTGGCTCCCAATGACGCCGTCTTTGCCGAAGGCGGCTCCTGGCGCATGCCGATCACGAGTAGCGGTCGCGTCCGCATCATCTCCGACGCGCACAAGACCGCTGGAAACCTGACGTTGGCCCGAACGATCCAGGTCTCCAGCAACGTCGGCATGGCCAAGTTTTCGTCCCGGCTTTCGCCCGAGGAGCAGTTCGAAATGCTTCGCGACTTCGGATTCGGCACGCTGACGGGAAGCGAGTTTCCCTCGGAGTCGCGGGGGCGGCTGGCCCGGCCGGACAAATGGCAGCCCAAGTACACCCGGGCGAGCATGGCCATGGGATACGAGCTCGGCGTAACTCCCGTTCAACTGGCCGCGGCGTACGGCGCCATCGCCAACGACGGCCTGCTGCTGACGCCCACCCTGGTCCGGGAGATTCGAGGCCCGTCGGGCGACCTGCTGTACCAGCATGAGCCCGAACCGGTGCGCCGAGTGGTTACCCCGGAGGTCGCGGCGCAACTGCGCGAGTTTCTCAAGGGCGCGGTCGGCGAAGGCGGGACCGGGGAGGAAGCGCAGCTGGTCAATTACACCCTGCTGGGGAAGACCGGCACGGCGGTGCGATTCGAGGGGGGCCGCTATATCCGGGGCGAGTACACTGCCTCCTTCGCGGCTCTGTTCCCGGCCGATCATCCTCAGCTGATCGTCATCGTCAAGATCGACAATCCGCAGGGCAACTATTACGGCGGGCTCACCGCAGCGCCGGTCACGCGAACGATGTTGCAGCAGGCTCTGGCATCGCGTCGCGTCGCGATCGACAGGAGCCGTCTAACCGTGCACGACAACAAGGTCCGACGTGAGTCCGGTCCGGCCGCGAGCCCCGTGAGCCTGGCTCGCGTCGTACTCTCCTGGCCTTACGATGTTGCCGACGTCAAGGTCAAACCACTGCCGGTACCCGAGGTGGCGGGCCAGTCGGTGCGAGAGGCGGCACTCGCGCTTCACCGACGCGGATTCCGGGTGAATCTCCGCGGTCTCGGCCAGGTGAGCCGCACGGCTCCTCCGGGCGGGGAGCCGGCCCTGCCGGGCACGGCTGTCACGGTGTGGGCCGAGTAGTGGACTGCGGGGACGCTCCATGCCGCTGACCTGGACTGCCGTGCTCGAGGAGCTTCGCCGGGCAGACTTGTTGAGCTCGGCCCCAGCCACCGGGGCCGACCCGACAGGCATCGGGGTGGATAGCAGAATGATCGAGCGTGGGATGCTGTACATCGCGGTCCGTGGATCTCAGGCGGATGGTCACCGGTTCGTGGGCCAGGCGGTGAGCCGGGGTGCAGGCGCCGTCGTGGTCGAGGCGCCGCAGCAATCCGGCGTGCCAGAGATCGTGGTGCGGGACAGCCGCCACTCGGCGGTCGCGCTCGGCGCGGCATGGTACGGCCACCCGGGTCGGTGCCTGAGCCTGGTCGGCGTTACCGGAACCAATGGAAAGACGACCACGGTGGGGCTCATCCGCCATGTCTTCAATGAACAGCATGAGGCCGGCA
>JAXDMF010000148.1:0-3812 GCA_034666205.1 Gemmatimonadales bacterium | reverse complement strand
CAGTCCGCAGCTGATCCTGACCCAGCGCAGCGAGATCATTCGAATGTCTACCCAGGCGCTGCCCGCAAACCCAAAGCACCTGGGCAACATCGACGCTTTCACGTTTGGCACTCGCTGGTATCCGATCATGTTCAGCCGGGCCGGCCTGGCCGTTCTCGGTGAGCTTTCCTTCACCAAGACGATCGGTATGGTACCACTGAGCGGGGCCGGAGTGGGACTCGACCCCCTCACGCCGGACACTCCGGTGAAGAGCACCAGTCTGCTCCTCGCCCTCGACTTCGACTTCTGATCAGGAGGCCTCGAATGAGTCGCATTCTGTTGGGGGCCTGGGCCGCCGGGTTCGGCCTGCTGTTGTCGGGCGTCGAGATATGCGCCGCCCAGGCCAAGACCGTGACCCATGTCGGGAACGTCACCGGCAACGCCGCAGCGGGCAAACAGGATTACCGCCGGTACTGCGTCGGCTGTCACGGCCCGGCGGGTGACGGCGCCGGAGAGAACGCGCTCTGGATCGAGCCCAAGCCCAGGGATTTCACCGCCGCGGTCTTCAAGTGCCGGTCCACGCCCACCGGGACCCTGCCGACCGACGAAGACCTGTACCACTCGGTGTCGCGCGGGTTCGTGACCACCAATATGCCGGCCTGGGACCCGCTAACGCGGCAGACCCGGGTGGATCTGGTGGCCTACATCAAGACGTTCTCCCCCAAGTGGCGGACCGAGGGACCGGGGAGTCCGATCACGGTTCCGCCGGAAACACCTGCAACCGCGGAGAATATTCTCCACGGACGGCAGCTCTTCCAGAAGTTGGAGTGCTGGAAGTGCCACGGGCCAGCCGGCCACGGCGACGGTCCGTCCGCCTCCACCCTTACCGATAGCAAGGACAATCCGATCCGGCCGTATAACTTCGCTACTGGATCGCGCTTCAAGTGCGGGGAAACCAACCAGGATCTCTACCGAGTCTTCATGACGGGTCTGGACGGCACCCCGATGCCTTCGTTCGCCGATGTCGTCCGGCCGGCCGATGCGTGGGATCTCGTGCACTTCCTCCGCACCTTGCAGCCAATCCCCACCCCCGAGGCAGCGGTCTGGCAGGCCTGGCTACCTGCCCATGCCGGTCAGCTCAAGCCTCTCGGTCCGGTTGAGGGGCAATGATTCACTCGATCACACTCTGAGAAACGGTGCACCTATGTCCAGGAAGCTGGTTTCCTCCCTCGCCCTCTTAGTGGTAGGCACGTCCGCTACCGTTGCGCTGGGGCACCCGGCAAAGAACGCCGGGGCTATCAACGGCCATGTCACCTTTACCGGTACGCCGCCGAAGATGAAGCCGATCGATATGGCGAAAGAGCCGTCCTGCGCCAAGCAGCACCCGACCCCCATTACGACCGAGAGCGTCGTCACCGGTCCCAACAACGCACTGGGTAACGTCGTGGTCTACATCTCGGCTGGGGCTCAGGCTTCGGCGCCACCCAAGGAGACGGTCCGGTACGACCAAAAGGGGTGCGAATACATCCCTCACGTTGCCGTCCTGCAGGTCGGCCAGCCGATGGAGATCTACAACAACGATCAGACCTCCCACAACATTCACCCACTGGCGAAGGTGAACCCGGAATGGAACAAGTCGCAGCCGCCCGGATCGCCACCGATCAAGACGACCTATGACAAGCCCGAGTTCATCGCGGTCAAGTGTAACGTCCACCCCTGGATGCACGGCACCTTCGCGGTGCTCACCACTGACCACCACGCGCTGTCGGCTCAGGACGGGACCTTCAGCCTCGATGGGCTGCCGCCGGGCAAGTACACCGTCACGGCATGGCATGAGCGCTTCGGCACCCAGAGTCAGGAGGTGACCGTGGGCGGCGGCAAGCCCGCTACGGCGGATTTCGTCTTCAAGGCGCTGCCCTACTGAACGAGTCACTTCTAATCGCGTCGAGCGGAGGGGAAGCCCGTGGGCAAACTGTTCGCCGTGATTGTAGCGGTGATCACGGTCATATCAGCCACTATTTTCATCACCCGCATCTGGTGGCTGCCCGCCGACATCTCGGTACTCGGCGTCGGCATCGACCGTCAAATGTCGGAGACGATGATCTCTGCGGGCGTGCTGTTCGTGGTCTCCCAGTTGGTCCTGGCCCTGTTTGTCTGGCAGTATGGGGACCGGGGGGACGGGCGGCCGATCAAGATTTTCCCGGGTGGGGCCATCCCGATGGTGCTGTTCGCCACCATACTGGTGGGCGCGGAGATCGTAGTACTGTCGCTGGTGGGGACGAAAGTCTGGGGCGGGATCTTCCTATCCGCTCCCGATCCGAAGTCGCTGCGGATCGACGTCCAGGCCGAACAGTTTGCCTTCTACTTCCGATATCCGGGGCGGGACGGCACCTTCGGCACGATGCATCCGGATCTGATTGACGACGGCAACAACAACTTCTTCGGTCTGGATCCCGCGAACGATACGACGGCGCGGGATGATATCGTTTCCGCCTCACTAAACATACCGGTCAACCGGCCGGTCCTCCTGACCCTGCATGCCAAGGACGTGGGTCACGCGTTTTACGTCCCCGAGCTTCGGCTTCAGCAGGACTTCATTCCCGGCATGGTGATACCCCTGCATTTCACCGCGACCAAGGTCGTGAAGAAAGAGATCGTGTGCACCCAGCTCTGCGGGCTGGGGCATTACAACATGCGGGCTTATATGGATGTGATGCCGGAAAAGCAGTTCGAGCAGTGGATGGCAGACCAGGCGGCACAACAGTAGATGGCGCACGCTCGTCGAGCGGGTGTCCAGGCAAGCAATCGCTTTTTCTCAAGAGGCCACGCACATGCGTGATACTTCGGCGCAATCCGCCGCCTATCGCCGAGAAACCTCGGAGAAAGTCGCCCTCCTGAAGCATGCTCCGCCGGAGGGATTTCTCCGGAAGTATGTCTTCAGCCTCGATCATAAGGTCATCGGGAAGCAGTACCTCGATCTGGCGCTGGCCGCGGTGGTAACCGGCATGGTCCTCTCCTGGTTCATGCGCTTCCATCTCGCGTTCCCGAATGCTGCCGTCCCCGGGCTCGGGAAGCTGGCGCCGAACGCGGCAGCAGGCGGGATCATGACCCCGGAACTGTACCTCTCGTTGATGACCATGCATGGCACGCTCATGGTCTTCTTCGTCTTGACCACCGCCCCGTTTGCCGGCTTTGGCAACTTCGTGCTGCCCCTTCAAGTTGGCGCTGAAGACATGGCGTTCCCCCGCTTCAACATGATGTCCTTCTGGGTGACGTTCCTGGCCTTCCTGGTGCTGATCGCGGCTTTCTTCGTCCCCGATGGCCCACCACTCTCGGGCTGGACCGCTTACGCCCCACTCAGTGCTCTCGGCAAGGACGCCGGCCCGGGGCAGGGCACGGGCCAGACGCTGTGGGCGGTCTCCATCGCCCTGTTCTGCGTGGGCCAGTTGCTGGGCGCGCTCAACTTCATCGCGACTACACTGGACCTCCGCACCAAGGGCATGACGCTCGCGCGCATGCCCTTCTCCACCTGGGCCTGGTTCATCACCTCGGTGATCGGCCTCATTGCGTTCTCGGTGCTGCTGCCGGCGTGCATCCTGCTCATCCTCGACCGGGTGGCAGGGACCAGCTTCTTTATTCCGGCCGGGCTGGTCGTGAGCGACAAGCTGCAGCCTCACGCCGGCGGCTCCCCGCTGCTATGGCAGCATTTGTTCTGGTTCTTCGGGCACCCTGAGGTGTACATCGCGATCCTGCCGGGATTTGGCATCGTCTCTCACATCCTTCCCGAGTTCGCGCGGAAGCCGTTGCTCGGGCCCAAGGTCTTCCTGGCCTGC
>JAXDMF010000147.1:0-3933 GCA_034666205.1 Gemmatimonadales bacterium | reverse complement strand
CGCGGGGGAAGCGGTCTACCTCCGGGGAAATTTCGATAGCGCCACCGCTTTCTGGCGGGCTGGGCTCCGTGAAGCACGCCAATCCGGCGATTCCGCGCTCCAGGCCCGGCTGCTGACCTGGCTCGGCCTGGCGGCCTATCGGCAGGGTAAGTATCCCGAGGCCCATCGCAACGGCGAAGCCGCACTCGCGCTCAAGCTCAAGCTCGGTCTCCGCACCGAGGTGTCCAAGTCCTACAACGCGTTGGGCCTTCTCGCCTGGAATGAGGGCAAGCTTCCCCAGGCAATTCAGCTCTTCCAAGCAGCTTCCAAGACGGCCCGAGACGCGGCCGACCAAAGTGCGTTGGCCAAGGCCGCTAACAATCTCGCTTTGGTCCACACGGAGTTGGGCCAGTTTGCCGAGGCTCGAACCGGGTTCCGCGCCGCACTGGAGTCGGGCCATAAACTGAGTGATCGTCGGATCGAAGGCGGCGCGCTGACCAACTTGGCTATGCTGGACATCCAGACCGGCAACCCGGTGGACGCGATCGCATCCCTCGAGGAGGCCCGCGGGCTCTACCGATCCATCGGTTACGAGACTGGCGAGCAGAACTCGCTGGGACAGCTCGGGACCGCCTACCAGGCCCTCGGCGAGCCCAGGCTCGCCCTCGCCGCTCTGGACACCGCCCTTCAGGTAGCCCGCAGAGAGGGGCTGCGGCAGGAAGAGGCCAGCGATCTCGAGCTGATCGCGGAGATCTATCGCGATGCCGGCGACCCGCAGCGCGCGCTCGAGCTCTACCGCCAGGCCCAGCCACTCAATGCGGAGCTCGGTCTCGAAGTGGATCGGGGAACCGATCTTCGGAATCAGGCGGAAATTCAGGCCTCCCTAGGTCGCGCGATCCTGGCTCGGCAGCTCGCCATTCAGGCCCGCGCGATTCACCGGAGCGCACGAGCTCGGCTGCAAGAGCTGCGGGACAACCTGCTGCTCGCCGACCTGGCGGCTCGATCGGGAGCACACGCCGAAGTGGGCTCCGTTCTGCGTCGCGCCGACCACCTGGCCGCGGAGCTGGACGCCCGAACCGCCCGGCTCGAGACCGCCCTCACCACGGCGCGCATTGCTGATGGGGAGAAAGATTCTCGGGCGGTGCTGCGGGTTCTGAAGTCCGCCAGAGTCGATCTCGCCCAGGGCGGCTATGGGACAGAGTGGCAGGCGGCGATGCTGAAGGCTCGGGCCTACGCCAGGCTGGGCGCCTTACAACTCGCCCTCTCCTCGGGAAGAGAAGCCGTCGCTGCAGTGGAACGGGTCCGCGCCAATTTCGGATCCGGTTTTCTGCGCACCTCGTACGTGGCCGACAAATCAGCTCCGTACTCGGACCTGGTTGAGACCCTTCTGCGTATGGGTAGGACCGAGGAGGCTTTCGAAGTGGCGGACGCACTTCGAGCCCGGGCCTTGGTGGAGCACCTGGCGACAACCGAAGAAGACCACGGCCCCACGAGCACCACGCTGCAGTCTCTCGCGCAGGGCGAGACGCTCCTCCGGCAGATCGAGCTCCTGGTCTCGCGCGAGGATGCGCTGGAAGAGACCCCGCCGGCTGAACGCAGTGCTGGAGCCGCGGATCAGATCCGATTTCTGGCGGAAGAGATCAATCGGACTCGATCGGCTTATGAGGCGCTGGCGGTGGATCTGGCCGAGCGGGATGCGGTAGGATCAGCGCTGCTCGGCGCGCGGCGGGCCAGCGCGGTCCAGGTGCGGATGGCATTGCACCCGGGAGAGGCGCTGCTGGAATATTTGGTGACGCCCGCTCGAGTGGTACTGTTTGTCGTCACTCGGGACGCCGTGCATCAGTTTGCCACTCCCATCGCCATAGCAAAGCTGGAAAGCCGGGTGCGAGTGGCGCGCGAGCTCGTGGCCCGCTCCCCGCAGGGTGCGCCACCGGAGCTCTCTGCCCTCGACAGCCTTTACGATATCCTGGTCCGACCCGCCGTAGGTTCCGGGGTGTTGCAGGGCATCGACCGGCTGACGCTGGTTACCCATTCCTTCCTCAGTTACCTCCCGTTTGCGGCGCTGCGGAATTCGGCGACCCATCATTATGTGGTCGAAGACTATGCATTGAATCAGCTCCCCTCCGCCGCGGTCTTACCCGTCCTCCGCGGCGGCGGCTCTGATTCGAGGGGTACCAGCCATGGCTCGATCATGGCTGCCATCTTCGCGCCCTTTCCCAAGGCGCTTCCGGCCTCGGCCCGAGAGGCGAGCTCAGTACGACGAGCCACGGGACAGGCAGAGCTCTATCTGGGCGGCCGGGCCACGGAAAAGTGGGTGAGGAGTGCGTTGGCGACACCGTCCATCGTGCACGTGGCCACCCATGGAACCATGAATCCCCGGAACCCCATGTTCTCCCGAATCGCACTGGCTCCGGGGGGAGCTGGGCTATCGGAGGATGATGGCTGGCTCGAGGTCCACGAGGTACTGGGGCTCCACATCCGAAGCCCGCTGGTTTTTCTGTCCGGCTGCCAGACCGGTGCGGGGGCGGCCTGGGCGGGCGGCTTCGGTCGAGGAGAGGACTACGCAACCCTGGCCCAGGCGTTTCTCTATGCCGGCGCAAAGAGCGTGGTAGCGACGCTCTGGAGGATCGAGGACGAGGGGGCGGCCGTGTTCGCCGATCGCTTCTACCGCCTGCTGGAGCAGATGGGTGGTCCCGACGCGCTCGCTTCCGCGCAGCGGGAAATGCTGCATGATCCGGCGTACCAGGCCCCCTATTTCTGGGCGGCCTATCAAATAGCCGGAAATGACGACCGTGGGCCACAATCGCACATCAGCGCGCTCGATTCCGTATCACTTAGATAGGTGTTGTACCCTGCTGGCAGGAGCTCCGCATGAAGCCTGGGTCTAGGGAAGTCAGCCGCGCCACTCGAGTAATTGCCTTGCTCGGGGTGGCTTGGGGCCTGGGTTGCACCGATCAGACCGGGACCTCTCTCGACGGTAAAACCGAGGCTGCTGTGGCCGCCGGCGGCGGGCTTACCGTCCGCTCCACCGTGCCTTCGAGCTCTCCCCGGGACACCACAGTGGACATTCTGGTCCGGGGCACCGGCTTCGATCAGGGCTCCCAGGCCACCTGGGCGCTCAAAGGCGATACCACGTACCAAGCCACCAGGATCCATACCAACTCGACCACGTTCGTCAACTCGACTCAGCTGATAGCCAATATCACGATCGGGGCCGACGCCCAGCTGGCGCTCTACGACCTCCAGGTACTCTCCGCCGGGGGGAAGAAGGGAATCGGCATCGAGGCGGGGATCTTCGAGGTCACCATCCAGATCACCGCGCTCCCCATGCTCGATGGCACCTCCGCAGCTCCCGCGGCCATCAATGACGCCGGTGTCGCGGTAGGCCAGGCGTTTGATGCAAGGGGAAAGGTATATGCCGCCCGCTGGCAGAGGATTCGAGGCATCTGGAACCTGGAGAAGCTGCCGGGCGGCCTGGACGCCATCGCCACCGAGATCAACAACAGCGGCACGATCGTCGGGTGGCGGCCGACGACGGGTCACGTGGTGCTGTGGACGGTTGCGGGGAGAACGGTAGAGCTCGGGCAAGGTTTCCCCAGTGATCTCAGCGAGCAGGAGACGGTGGTCGGCTCGCAAAGGAACGAGAACGTTTCCGGGTGGATGAAGCTGGAGGCCGTGCTTTGGAAGCGGACGACTTCCAGCAGCTGGAGCAGCGCCTCAGTGCTTCCCAAGTTCGCGGGTGAGCAGGGTAGCCAGGCCTACGCGATCAGCGCGTCCGGAACCCATATACTGGGGGACGCTTTCGACGCCGATGGGGTGGAGCTGCCGGTCCGGTGGGACTTGGTCGGAGGGAACTGGCAAGGACCTCGAATCCTGCCGAACAGTCGCTTCAGTGCCGCCTACGATATCAACAACAACGGGGAGGTCGTGGGGAGTGGATTCGTCTGCGATCCC
>JAXDMF010000146.1:0-7930 GCA_034666205.1 Gemmatimonadales bacterium | reverse complement strand
AGATCAGCCGGACCCCGGCCGAATCCGCAGTGCGGGTCCCCGACTGGAACACCCAGAACTCCAGGTACTCGTCGCGGGTGAGGTCTACGCCGGTCGGACTGAGTGAGGTGACCATCGACCGCCACCGTGGCCTCCCCAGCCGTTCGGGGAGTGACCAGCGGGAGGCATTGTTCCGCTGCACCACCCCGCCCGCCGTGTCGGCGTGGAGAGTGAGGTACATGGCGGTCTCGAGCTGCTCCCCTCTTCCCGAGATCCGGATCAGCGTGTCGATGTCCTGAGGGCGGAGCTCCAGTGCCTGATTGCTGCCTCCGGCCGGCACGAGGTTCTGCCAGGTCAATGCGACCGCGTCGTCGGGCTGAAAGCCACCGGCGAATCCCAGGTCTTCCACCCCAGCGGCCTGCTGTGGCGTGCTGCCGAACTGCCAGGCGGTCTCGCGAAGCGAAAGCGCGATGCCCGCATCCGCTTCGAATTCCTCGACGTAAGCCTGCCCGGAGCGGTTGGGGTCCGGCTTGGTGAAGGCAAACTCCGCGTTGAAATCGAGGAGCGACGGCGCCACAGCGGGGCGGGTAGTCAGGTGGCTGAGCAGGCGGCTCACACCCGACGGCTTGAAGTGAAGCGCCGTGTTGATGCCGCCGATCAGATTGGCCGAAGCCTCGAAGCCGAGCGGGGGCCGGTTGAAGGCACTCTGCTCCTGTTGATACACGCCGATGAGGTTGATATCGCCCACCTCACCCAGGCTGTAGCGGGTGGACAGGCCCAGAATTGTGGTCGGGGCAACGGCGAACAGCCCCTGTTCCTCGAAACGCGCGGTGACCTGGCCGGCGCCGTTTCCAAAAAGCGCGTCAGGATTGAGGAAGGTGACCTGCCCCAGATCGTACGAGATACTGTAATCCACCCCGCGTTCCAGGCGCCGCCCTCCCAGCAGTAGCTGCTCGCTGCCTTCCCGGATCTGGAGGGCGCCCAGGTTCAGCGTGGATCGGTCGCCGGCGCCGCTCGAGTTGTAGCGCAGCCGGAGCTGGAATCGGGCCGGTGGTCCCTGGGTGAGAAGGAGGTAGAGCGGAGTTCGATAGAGGGTGTCGGATCGCTCGGCCGCACTCAAGCGGGGATCCGCGAACGGCGTCAGGCTGGGGAAGATGATGTACGATTCCTTCAGCACCTCGGAGGCGTCAGGGTCCCGGGTGCGGGGGAATAAACGGTTCTCCCGGTCGAAGACATTCTGGTCGGTTGCCACCGCCAACCCGAGCAGCGCCAGGTACGTCGTGCCGCCGCCCTGGGGCCGCTCAGAGCGGTTGACGGACAGGTTGACTTGAAGCGATGCAGGATCGAGATCCGCTCCCGCCACCCGGTAGATCTGACGCATCTCCTGGCGAAAGGTCACCGCCTCCGGGCCCTTCTTCGGCTCCACGATGAGACGAAGACTATCGCTGGAGCCCTGGCCTCGATCGTCCGATGGGAAGCTCCCGACAGTCGTCCCGGCCGCGGTGGTATAGCTCACGGCCAGGTAGTCGTTCTGGTCGAGCTTGGTCGAGAGGGCAAACCACAGCCCCGACGGATCCAGATAATAGTCGGTGCCCTGGATCAGGAGCTGCCACCGCACCGGGCCGAAGCTCTGCGCCGGATCGATGGTGCGGGCCAGCGCGGTGATCCCGCCGAGGTTGGGATCGGCCCCGCTCCCGTTCTGGGGCGGCCGATAGCGGTAGACACGAACCTGGGCCGGCTGGGCGGTGGGAGCAATGACGGCACCGGCCAGATTGAGAATGTCGATGGCCGGAAAGCCCGGCAACGCCGTGGTAGGATCCACCACCCAGAAGAAGCGGCCGGTCTCGAAATCGAGGTCCCGCGCCTGTTTATCCTGAGGCTGGCTGGTTGTCTGGCCGATAGTGTAGACCCGGTTGGCCACCTGGCTTCCCTTCTGGGTGGCCGCCAGGGTCTGGAACTGAAACGGGCCTACTTCGAACTTGGCATTGACGCCGAAGTTGTTGGCCGGGATGGCAGCGGTGATGAACCGGGAGGGGGGAGGCTGGAAGGTGACGGTGCCGACCTCGATCCGCCGGACGATCTCGTCTTCGAGTCCTTCGTAATAAACTTGAACGTTGTTATTGCCCGAGAAATCCCGTTCGGTGTCGTAGTCCACCGCGACGTGGACCCGCCGCCCGAGAGTTCCACTGGACCTCACGTTCAGCTGGTTGTCCAATCGCGGCGGCTTGAAGCCGCCCCGACAGCCGGAGTTTGGATCCAGCAGCAAGGCCGGCCCGCAGCGCTCGTTTCGAAGCCGGTCGGTTCGGAGCTCGAATCTGACTTGGCCGTCGAGGTCAAGGTCGGCATACTTCTTGGAGAGGCCGAAGACCCCGGCTTTGGGCTGCGGAATTCCCTGCTCCTCAGGGCCCTTCTCTTCAGCCTGCGTCCCGTACAGGGCCATGAAGCGAAGCGCGGCAGCCCGCTGGTTCCTGGCCGAATCGAGCACAGCAGACACCGTGCTGTCCCAGGCGGCGGCACGAAGAGCGGGCGGAGTCCGGTGAGCCCCGAGCCAAGTGGCCCGGAGCAGCTGTGGCTCCCGGAGCTCGAGCGGGGCGACCGAGAAGGTCGCCCTCACGCCGACGGCACCCGTGTCGGCTCGTGCCGAATCGGCTTGGCCGGCAAGGGCCCTCGGAAGGGTGACGAGGCAGACCAGGGCGACGTGAAAACGCGCCACTCTACGGAGACACAACGATAGGGCTTTGGAGTAGTGGATCGGCAAATATAATTGGCCCACGAAACCCTTACAACCATATAAGTTAGCCGACTTGCGCCTGCTCAATCGCTACATCCTGCGCCAACTGACGGCACCCTTCTTCTTCGCGTTGGCTGCCCAGACCAGCCTCATGCTCCTGAGCCAGGTGGCCAAGAAATTCGGCGCGCTGGTGGGCAAGGGCCTGCCCTGGACCGTCATCGGCGAGGTCTTCCTGCTGAGCCTGCCGTTCATCATCGCCATGACCCTGCCGATGGCCGTGCTGCTGGCTGTGCTCTACACCTTCAGCCACCTCGCCGCCGACAACGAGATCACGGCCACGAAGGCCAGCGGGATCAGCGTGTACCAGGTGCTGACCCCGGTGTTGCTCTGGGGCGTGTGCATGGCGGCACTGAACTTTGCCTTCGTGGACCAGGTTCTGCCCCGGACTAACGCGCGGCTCCGGTCCCTGCTGATCGATATCGGGAGGAAAAAGCCCACCTTCGAGCTCCGCGAGCAGGTGATCAACGAGGTGCCTCCGTCCCAGTACTTCCTCCGGGCGAGCCGGATCGATGCTGCCACCGGGCGCTTGCGCGGGGTCACGATCTATGACGTGGGAGGCGAGTCGAGCCGCCGGATCATCTACGCGGACAGCGGCGCGATGGCGTACGCGGAGGGGCAGACCGATCTCAGCTTGCGCCTGTATGACGGCGCCATTCACCAGTATCGTCCCGCCGAGCCCGCCCGGTTTCAGCTCACCTACTTCACGGTCAATGACATCCGGGTGAAGAACGTGTTCGACGAGCTGCAGCGGAACACCAGCGAGTCGGTGAGAGGTGACCGGGAAATGAGCACCTGCGAGATGCTCACGGTCATTCGTGACGCCAGAGAGGAGCTGGCAGAGGCCCGGCGCGAGCGGTCCGAGCTGGTCCTCAACGATCTACGAACGCTCCTGGGGCAGCCTCCGCTCCGGGCAGTCCCGGCTACTCCACCCGACTCGTCGCGCCGGGGGTATTGCGGCTGGTTACGGTCGGTGCTCGCGACCCTCCTTCCCAAGACGGCAGAGGCCCAGGCGGCTGCACAGGGGGTTCCCCCTAAGCTGCCGCCCCAGAGCCGCCCGGTCATGCGCCCGAGGGTGAGGCTCTCCAGCTGGTCGGAAGTGGCCAGCGCCACCGACCGGGTCAGAGACGCCGACCGCCGGGCCGACCGCTATGCGGTCGAGGTGCATAAGAAGTGGGCGATCAGCCTGGCCTGCATCTCGTTCGTGATCGTCGGCATCGTGATGGCGCTCCGGTTCCCCCGGGCCGGCATCGGACTGGTGATCGGTGGCGGGCTCCTGGTGTTCTCCATCCATTATGTGGGGCTCACCGCGGGGGAAAGTCTGGCCGACCGGGGCCTCGTCTCTCCCTGGGTGGCCATGTGGACGCCGAACATCCTGCTTACCGTGCTGGGGGTGCTGGGACTGCTCAAGGTGAGCCGGGAGTCGGGCTCGACTCGAGGAGGAGACTTCCAGGAGCTGCTCGATGGCCTCAGGCACCTCCTCCGACGGCTGCTGCCGCCGTTCCGTCCGCTGCTGCCCCTGGTTCGATGGCTGACCGCCGGCCTCCAACGAAGGCGGGGCGCAATCCGGAGAGCCGGCTTTCTGCGGCTGAGCGGGCTGCGGCAACTCGATCGTTACGTGATCGAGAGCTGGGTCCGGATCTTCGTGCTCACCGCGCTGGGCTTTCCGTTGGTCTCGATCCTGATCAACCTCACCGACAACCTGAACCGGCTCCTCGATCGCGGATTGGGCATGAAGGAGATCGCGATCAGTTACATCTACTCCATCCCGGAGAACGCCTTTATCGTCATGCCGGCTGCGGTGTTGTTCGCCACCGTGTTTACCGTCGGCGCCATGGGACGGCACTCGGAGCTGACCGCGGTCAAGGCCGGCGGCCAGAGCTTTCACCGGCTGATGCGGCCGGTGTTCATTGCCGCGTGTGCGGCTTCGGCCCTGGCCTTCCTGGTGGGAGAGCTGGCGCCGGGCGCGACAGCGCGCCAGCTCGAGATTCAAAAGGCCAGACAGGCCCGGCCGACTCGCACGCGATTCAACTTCGTGTACCGGGGCGACAAGGGGTGGGTCTACACCATCCGCTCGCTCGACGTGACTAACCGGCAACTCAAGCAGCTCATGTTCGAGCGCCAGGGAACCGGGCTATCCTATCCGGATCTGGTGCTCACCGCAGATAGCGCGAGCTACGACGACAAGCTCAAGGCGTGGCGTCTGCGGAACGGGGCAAGCCGCGTGGTCGTGGGCCCGAACCGGCAGGCGACCTTCACCTTCCGCACAATGCGGCTGAAGGCGCTCCGGCAGTCCCCAGCCGATCTGCTGGCGGAGCCGAAGGCGCCGGACGAGATGCGCTACGCCGAGTTGGGCCGCTACATCGATGCGCTGAAACGCTCCGGGAATGACGCGAACAAGTTGCTGGTGGACCAGGCCCTGAAGCTGGCGCTCCCGGCTACCTGCTTGATCATCGCGCTGTTCGGCGCTCCGCTCGCGGTCACTTCGCCCCGGGCCGGCGCTGCGGTGGGTGTCGCCATCAGCCTGGGCACGACGGTGATCTTCCTGCTCTTCGTCCAGATCACCAAGGCGATCGGCGCCGGTGGGGTGATCAACCCCCTCGTGGCCGCGTGGTTTCCGAACGTGGTCTTTCTGTTTGCGGGCTTGGTGTTGCTGGCGAAGGTGAGGACGTGAGCTGGGCAGCGGGGCCCAGCGAGAAATCGGTAATCGGATCGAGTTGGCTGGTCGCAGTCCTCGCGAGCGGGTGCAGCGCCGGCCCGGCGACCGCCCCGGTGATTCCGGTGCCCCGGAGCGCTTCGATCATTCCGGTGCCACGCCAGATCCAAGGCGGGTCGGGGACGTTCCGTCTGGATGGGAAGACCCGGATCATGCTTTCCGACCCCAGCAGCACCGAGCTCCGCGCGCTGGTGGAGTTGCTGGCCGCTCCTCTGCGGGTTGCCTCCGGGCTGCCCCTGCCGGTGTCTCCTTATCCGGCGGACGATCGCACGCCCGACGCCATTTCGGTCCGGTTGACACCCGGCGCCGCGTCGGGTGAGCCGGAGAGCTATAGGCTACTCGTCACTGAGCAGCGAGCGATGCTCTCCGCACCAACCACGGCGGGCTTATTCTGGGGCCTTCAAACCGTTCGACAGCTTCTCCCACCGGAGATCGAGCGAGGGGTAGACTCGGCGACTCCCGTGCGGTGGACCATCCCCGCCTTGGAGATCGAGGACGCACCCCGGTTCCCGTACCGCGGGCTGCTGCTCGACGTCGCCCGCTGGTTTTACCCGCCCGAATTCATTAAGAAGCTCATCGACCTCCTCGCGCTCTACAAGCTGAACACCCTGCAACTGCATCTGACCGACGACCAGGGATGGCGTTTAGAGATCAGGAAATATCCGCTGCTCGCTCGGGTCGGAGCCTGGCGCAAGGAGACCCTTCTGGGGAAGCATTTCGATCCTTACGTCGGGGATGGCAGGCCCCACGGTGGCTTCTACACCCAGGAGCAGATGCGCGACCTCGTCGCCTACGCTCAGGCGCACCACGTCACGATCGTTCCTGAGATCGAGATGCCGGGACATGCCGGAGCCGCCCTCGCTGCCTACCCCGAGCTTTCCTGTACCGCCGGCCCGTTCGAGGTGTCACCCATATGGGGAGTTCACCAGGACATCTTTTGTCCCAGTGAGCAGACCTTCGAGTTCCTGGAGGACGTGCTCGTCGAAGTGATGCAGCTCTTCCCCAGCACATACATCCATATTGGTGGGGACGAGGTGCCGAAAGACCAGTGGAGGGAAAGTCCGGTTGCTCAGGAGGTCATGCGGCACGAAGGTCTGAGGAACGAGGAGGAGCTGCAGAGCTACTTCATCCGCCGCATCGAGCGCTTCCTGCGGGCCCACGGCCGCCGGCTCATCGGGTGGGACGAAATTCTCGAGGGCGGCCTCCCGCCAGAGGCGACGGTGATGTCCTGGCGCGGGGTGGCCGGCGGGGTCGCTGCTGCTCGGCAGGGACACGACGTGATCATGAGTCCAAGCGACCGTACCTACTTCGACTACTACCAGGGCGACCCCACGGCCGAGCCGTTGGCCATCGGCGGCTTCCTCCCGCTGGACAGCGTGTACGCATTCGAGGTGGTGCCGGAGGAACTGACCGCGGCGGAGGCCGCCCATGTGCTCGGCGCCCAGGCGAGCATATGGACAGAGTACATCCCGACACCTGCGCGAGCGGAATACATGATCCTGCCACGCCTCCTCGCGCTCTCCGAGGGTCTCTGGTCGGCGAAGCAGGCCCGGAGCTGGGACCGCTTTCTTGCCCGGCTCCCGGCTCACTTCGCGCGGCTGGACGCGCTGGGTGCCGAGTATCGTGTGCCGGAGCCGGTTGGCCTCGGGTGGGATCGCCGCGTGCTGGAGGACCGGGTCCGCCTCACGATCGGCTCCCCCTTCCCCGGAGGAGTGGTCCGGTACACGACCGATGGCTCCGACCCGACACTCAGCTCGCCCCGTTACACCGGCCCTTTCGACTTGCACCCTACATTTTTCCCGCTCATTGTGAGTGCGAGGGTGTTCCTGCCGAGCGGGCGGGGAAGTCCGGTTGCCAGAGCGCGGATTGCTCGGGCCATCTGGCAGAGTCCGGTTGCCGTCCGGCCAGACAGCCTGCGGCCCGGTCTCGAGTATGGGTACCTGGAAAGGAGGTTCCGATCCGCCGATGAAGTCAGAGGGGTTGAGCCGTTGCGGGTGGGTACGGTGCCTGATGTGGGACTCCGTGGCGACGAGCGTCCTGAGGACTATGGCGTTCGTCTATCGGGACTACTATGCGTGCCCCGTGACGCCCTCTATTCCTTTTTTCTCTCCTCTGACGATGGGTCCAAGCTCCGCATCGCAGGCCAGGTCGTCGTGGACCGAGACGGTCAGCAGCGCGACAACGAAAAGCCAGGCGAGATGGCGCTCCGGACGGGCTGCCACGCTATCGAGATAGTGTTCTTTCAGGCGAGCGGGAGTGCCGCGCTCAACCTTCAGGTATCCATGCCGGGGTCCGCGAAAGGCCGGGTCCCCGGGGAGTGGTACGCCCATTAGGGGAAGCGGGGAAGCGGGGAAGCGGGGAAGCGGGGAAGCGGGGAAGCGGGGAAGCGGGGAAGCGGGGAAGCGGGGAAGCGGGGAAGCGGGGAAGCGGGCCAAACTAGGTTTTGG
>JAXDMF010000145.1:0-4248 GCA_034666205.1 Gemmatimonadales bacterium | reverse complement strand
ACCACGACTCTGCTGCCCCGCTGCTTCAGACGGTACGCGGCGGTGAGCCCGGTGATGCCGGCCCCCACGATCGCTATCGAGGCCATGCGGTCCTGAGGGCGGACTCGAGCACGTCGAGCTCCGCCGTACCGTGCACCGTGGATGCGAACGCCGCCTCAAAAGCGGAGGGCGGCAGATACACCCCGTTTTCGAGCATGGCGTGAAAGAATGGGGCGTATGCCTTGGCATCGGTGCGCTTGGCCTCGGCAAAGGTTCGTACCGGCCGCTCGGTAAAGAACGGGGTGAACATGGTGCCGACCCGCTGCACCGTCAGCGGCACACTTGCGTGCTCGGCCGCGGCGGTCAGTGCCGTTGCGGCTCGCTGGGCCCAGTCGGCAGCTCGCTGCCAGGCCCCCGGACGAGAGAGTACGTCCAGGGTAGCGAGGCCTGCGGCCATGGCTATCGGGTTGCCGGAAAGCGTGCCCGCCTGGTAGACGGGGCCGGCAGGAGCGATGAGCTCCATCAGCTCGCGGGTCCCACCGTAGGCGGCCGCGGGCAGTCCACCACCGACCACCTTGCCAAGGCAGGTGAGGTCGGGTTCCACACCATACAGAACCTGGGCTCCCTGCGGGTGCACTCGCCATCCCGTCATAACCTCATCGAAGATCAGCAGCGCGCCGTGTCGGTGGGCGACTGCCCGGAGACCCGGGAGGAACCCCGGCACGGGCGGGACCACTCCCATGTTCCCCGCCACCGGCTCGACCAGCACAGCCGCCATCTCCGATCCGCGGTTGGCGAACAAGGTCTCCACTGCCGCCAGGTCGTTGTACGACAGCACCAGGGTGTCGGCCACGGTAGCAGGAGTCACGCCGGGTGAGTCGGGCAGACCGAGCGTCGCCACACCCGAGCCGGCCGCCGCAAGCAGGGAATCTGAGTGGCCGTGATAGCAGCCGTCGAACTTGAGGATCAACGTTCGTCGAGTGGCCGCGCGAGCCAGCCGAACGGCGCTCATGACGGCCTCGGTCCCGGAGCTGACGAAGCGGACCATCTGCATTCGGGGAAAGGTGGCGACAACCCGCTCCGCCAGACGGACCTCCAGCTCGGTGGGCGCACCATAGGTCGTTCCCCGCTGTGCCGCCTCGATCACGGCGGCGAGGACTTCGGGGTGGGCGTGGCCAAGAATGAGCGGTCCCCACGACAGCACCAGATCCACGTAGCGGTTTCCATCCGCGTCGATCAGCGAAGGCCCCTCTCCCCGCGCAATGAAGCGGGGGATCCCGCCGACACCTCGGAACGCGCGCACGGGGCTGTTGACGCCACCCGGCAGCACTCGCTGTGCGGCGGCGAAGAGCCGCTCGGATGCCGCCGTCAGCTGACCCGCCACTCGCACCTCGGTCATCGAGCGGCCTCGGACGAGAGCCAGGTGGCCACGTCCTTCGCATGGTAGGAGATGATGGCATCCGCCCCGGCCCGGCGCATGCAGGTCAGCGCCTCGAGGACGACCCGGCACTCGTCGATCCAACCCAGCCGAGCCGCCGCCTTCACCATCGCGTATTCGCCGCTCACGTTGTAGGCCACCAGCGGAAGCTGGGTCCGCTCCCGCACCGCCCGCACCACATCCAGGTAGGCCAGCGCAGGCTTCACCATCAGCAGATCGGCTCCCTCGGCTTCATCCAGGGCGGCTTCAAGTAACGCCTCTCTTACGTTGGCCGGATCCATCTGGTACTGCCGGCGGTCGCCGAAGGCCGGCGCGCTTTCCGCGGCTTCGCGGAAGGGCCCATAGAACGCACTGGCGTATTTGACGGCGTAGCTCAGAATGGCGGTCTCGTTGTGCCCCTCTTGATCCAGGGCGGCCCGGATGGCCCCCACCATGCCATCCATCATGCCGCTGGGGGCGATGATATCGGCCCCGGCTCGGGCGTGACTCAGCGCCGCGCGAGCCAGTATCTCCAGGGTCGCGTCGTTGTCCACTGAGCCGTCCCGCACGATGCCGCAATGCCCGTGGCTGGTGTATTCGCAGCAGCAGAGATCGGTGATCAGCAGGAGGTCCGGGTGGCGCTCCCGTATGCGTCGGAGCGCCCGCTGCACGATGCCATCGTCAGAAAAATTCTCCGAGCCGATCTCGTCTTTGGCGGCAGGTATTCCGAAGAGCAGGACGGCAGGAATGCCGAGGGCCCGAATGGCGTCCACTTCGCGGTCCAGCATTGCGTCAGCGGAGCGCTGAAAGACTCCCGGCATGGATCCAATCTCGCGCTCCACGCGGCTGCCATGCACGACGAACAGAGGCTGGATGAGGTCGGCCGGGGAGAGCTGGTGCTCACGCACCAGTTGGCGCATCGCAGCCGTCCGGCGACGGCGCCGGGGGCGATTGACGGGAGGGAGGGGCACGAAGGGAAGATGCGGGCGCGGTGGCCCGGGCCGCAACCATGGCGAGAAGTTGCACATCCTCATGGCACGTGCCTTGCCGTTTTTGGGCCCAGAACCGGTTTTTCCGTTTTCCCGTACACGCTCAGGAGGTCTTACAATAAGGAAAGGACTCGGCCCGTCTCTCCCCGTCCAGACCGCACCCTGCGTTTGTGGAAGGGGTTAGCAGCAGCAGGCGTAGTGTTCCTGGTCACCACGCAGGCCCGCCTGGCTATCACGGCCGAATGCATTCTTTCCCGGCATCTTGAAGTAGGTCCGGTGGGAGGCGACCCCCAAAACGGCATCGTGCCGCGTCGCCCGCCAGCGCCAGGAGCGCGTCATGAGGCTGTCCTTCTCGATTCTTTCCTTTACTGTCATTCCGACGCTGGTCCTGAGCGCCTGCAGTGGAACTGCGCCCCGACTCCGGGAAACCCCGGCGCCTGATCCCTCCATTGCGATCATCGGAGCCAATCTCTGGGATGGTACCGGCCGCGCGCCGGTCTCGAACGCCGTCACTCTGGTCCGGGGCGATCGAATCATCTGCGCCGGTGCCGCCGGCGAATGCCTGGTCCCGCCCCATGCCCGGGTGATCGATGCCCGGGGTCAATGGCTGATTCCCGGGCTGATCGACAGCCACGTTCATCTGCTGTTCCTGATCGGCGGGAGCGCCAGCGAGGAACTTTCGCTCGACCTGCACGATCTCATGGCCCAGGGCATCACCACGGTCCGCGACATGGGCACCAACCCGGCCGAGCTGCTCCGGCGGGTCAACGCCATGGGTGTCGCGCCGCGCGTGTATGCCATGCAGCTCGTGGCCGGTCGCCGATTCTTCTTCAACGGATTCCAGGGGACGGCAACGGCACGAGGCCGGATCTTCCGGCAGCCGCCCGCCATGACCATGCAAGCGCTCGGGTGGACGCCCATCCTCTTCAACCCGGACGATGATGCCGACTCGGTGGTCGCCGTGGCGCGTGAAGCCGGAGCCATGGGTCTCAAGCTCTACGCCCAGCTCGATCTCGAATCGGTAAAGAAGCTGGTCGCGGCCGCCCATCGGGTGGGTATGCCGGTTTGGGGCCATGGGTGGGTGCAGCCTACCAGCGCCTTGGAGCAGGCTCTCGCCGGCCAGGATGGAGTGGTGCATGCCGCCGGATTCGCGGGGGAGCTCTTCACCAAAGAAGAGCGGGACACTCTGGTGAACGACGGCAGCCTCCAGATGGCCACCGCAGACGTCGCCACGGTCGGGTCGGTACACGATCCCAGGATTCTGGCCGCTCTCGACTCGATGGCACGGCTTGGCACGTTCTTCGAACCTACGCTCGATGTCACCCGTCACAGCGTCGCATACTTCGACTCCAAGCGGCGTCACATCCCCTCGGAGCAGGAGGAGTATGTTCGCGCGGCCTCTGGATTCGGTATGGAGGTGACGCGAGAGGCCGTCAGACGGGGAGTCCGCATCAGCGCCGGCAGCGATCACGTCGCCTACGGGCCTGCCAACGAGCGCGCCTCACTCCTCGGCGAGCTCGGCCTGCTGGTGGACTCGATCGGCCTGTCGCCCCGGGCGGCCCTGCTGGCAGCCACCCGCGACGCGGCGCGCGCGCTCGGGGGAGAGCCGGCCCGTCGGCTCGGAACCATCGAGGCCGGCCGTTATGCCGACCTGGTGCTCCTCAGCAAGAACCCACTCAGCGACATCGAGAACCTCGAGTCGGTCGAGTGGGTCATGAAAGGCGGCCAGATCTGGCGGCCGGCGCAACTCAGGAGCGGAATCGCGATGAAATAGGCGGGGAAGCGGGGAAGCGGGGAAGACCAAGGTAAACCGGAGGGGCTGAAGCCGAGGTTAGGGTTCGGCCCCCTCGTTTTGCCCAGAGT
>JAXDMF010000144.1:0-2615 GCA_034666205.1 Gemmatimonadales bacterium | reverse complement strand
GAGAGGAGAAAGACCAGCGTCCAATAGCGCGCGAACTGAGAGTAGTAGACGTGAAGGCTGCTGAACGTCAGCAGCAGGGCGCCGAAGAGCGCGGCGCGGGTGCCGACCAGCCGCCGGGCCACGAAGTAAAAGGCAGGAATTGCCAGCACCCCAAAGAGGGCCGGCAGAAGTCTCAATCCAAGCTCGTTGAGCGGGACGAGCGGGCTCACGATGTAATGATTCAGGAGATACAGCAGAGGGCGCGGATTACTGGGGTTTAAATTGATCGAGTCCCGGAGGGTGAACGTCTCGTCGCTGTCGAATCCCCAATCGCCCAGCCGCCAGAATCGAAGTAGGAACGCGAGAACAATCAGGCCAGCGAGGAGATAGGTGGCTGTCGGCTCAGGTCGCCGCTGGGCATCCTCGGAGCTCACCACCCGCCCCGACGCAGGAGGATGACGGGAAGGGTCTTGAGCATGATGCGGAAGTCTTCGGCCACGGATTGGCGGCGGATGTACTCGAGATCGTAGTGCACCTTGGTGCGCACGTCCTCGAGGGAGCGGTCATAGTGGTGATTGATCTGGGCCAGCCCGGTGATCCCCGGCAGGGCCCGCTGGCGCAGGGGATACTCGGCGATGTGCTCGCGCAGCTCGGCAAAGATGGTCGGCCGCTCCGGGCGGGGCCCCACGATGTTCATCTCGCCCTGGAGGACGTTGAAGAGCTGGGGCAGCTCATCCAGCCGGTACTGCCGCAGCAGCCGGCCGATCGAGGTCACCCGTGGATCGTGCTGCTGGGCCCACACGGCCCCGCTCCCGTTCTCGGCGTCCACCCACATCGTGCGGAACTTGTAAATGGTGAATAGCCGCCCGCCGAGATCGCGCTCGCGCCGGTGGTTCTGGACCGCATCGACCGGCAAGCGCCGATCGAGTCCCACTCGCAGCTGGGTGTAGAGCACCGGGCCGGGAGAGGTGAGACGCACCAGAAGCGCGATGACCAGCAGTACCGGGAGCAGGAGCAGAAGGGCGATCAGCGCGAGCAGGACATTGAGTACGCGGGTCGTGAGGCTTGCCCCGGCGGGGGCCGACTCGGAGGGGACGTCCAGCAGGCCCCTCTCCACGCCCCAGAGCCGCTGGATGGTGGGGAACGATCCCGCCCCGGCGCGCTCGACCATGGTCTCCATCCAGCGTATCACGCGACCGGTCCCCCGTCCGCCCGGTGGACCTGCTGCAGGAGCATACTGTGGAGTTCCAAGGGGCCATCCCAGGCAGACGGGCGACAAGACCAAGAGCGGAACTGCTCTCCCGGAGAGCACGATCTGTGCCCACCATGCATGCTCGTGCAGAGACTTCGAGCTCAGGATGCAAGATGTTGGTCAGCAGGGGATTAGCTCCCGTTTCCGGAGCCGTCCGGCGAGGCCGCGGGAGCGTTCGTGTGGTGATTCGTCAACACGGGATTCACGAGGCGCTACAGGCTCACGCGCGCAGCGCCCACCACCGGACGAGCAGGACGGTCCCGAGGGCGAGGAGCAGATGGACCGCGCCGGGTTGGGGACCGGTGAAAAAGGTCAACACGGCCCAAGCGGCAAGGGAGACTATGGCAATCAGGAGCGTGAGTGACATCCGGAGCCCTCGTCTGTAGTCGGTTGACGGTGTCGGAGCGTGGTCCTATTTTACACCCGAGTGGGCGGTAGCGGGGAGCCACATTATTGAGCCAACAGGTCTAATGACGGGCCCGAATGCTGTGGCTGATGTCATGCCCCTCGGGGGAAGGCAGAAGTTATGGTGAGGGCGCCGAGCTTTCTCATTGGGCTTCAATAATCCTCTCCGTTGCCGTTTCACTCTCGCGCCGGTCTTTCGAGATCGGAGTTTTGTTTGGAACCGAGTAGCTTGTAGCCCATGACGATCCAGCCCATAGCCCATAGCCCATAGCTCCCATCCCACATGCCCCGTTGCGCCGTCACCCGTCGCGTGCACTTCAATGCCGCGCACCGTCTCTCCAATCCACGGTTCTCCGATGAGTGGAACCGCGCGACGTTCGGCGAGTGCAACAACCCGAACTTTCACGGGCACAACTACGAGCTGGAGCTGACGGTCGAAGGGGAGATCGACCCGGAGACCGGCTACGTGATGGATCTCAACAAGCTCAAGGAAGTGGCCCAGGAACGCTTGCTCCGGCACCTCGATCACAAGAACCTCAACCTCGATGTGCCCTGGTTCAAGACATTGATCCCGACCTCGGAGAACATCGCACTGGTCTGCTGGCGAGAGATGCGCGCCGCCGTCCCGGCCGAGCTCGCTCTTCGCCTGCGATTATGGGAGACGCCGCGAAACTATGTCGACTACGAAGGGGAGTAAGGTCGGGCCCGGCCCCCGGCTCGTGCCCTTCGCCGACAAGGTGCGGGACATTTTGTCCGCCCTGGGCGAGGATCCGGGACGGGAAGGCTTGGTCAAGACGCCGGAGCGGGTCGAGGCCTCGCTGCGCTTCCTGACCCAGGGCTACTCGATGACCGTGCAGGAGGTGATCGGCGACGCGGTGTTCGAAGAGAAGCACCAGAGCATGATCATGGTGCGGGACATCGAGGTTTACTCGCTCTGCGAGCACCACCTGCTGCCCTTCTTCGGCCGGGCCCACGTGGC
>JAXDMF010000143.1:0-3631 GCA_034666205.1 Gemmatimonadales bacterium | reverse complement strand
CGGAAGGAGTATCTCCTCAAGCTCGGCACGGCTCGGGTGACTGCGCGGGTAGAGGAGGTGCTCCGGGTGATGGACGCATCGACCCTGGATGCGACCGATCAGCGAGCCGTTATCAAGCGGCACGACGTGGCCGAGTGCATCCTCAAGCTGGATCGCGCCATCGCGTGCGATGTGGCCGAGGACGTCCCAGCCACCAGCCGGTTTGTGATCGTCGATGACTTCGAGATCCGCGGCGGCGGCATCGTCCGGGAAGCGCTCCCCGACCGTCAGACCTCGGTGCGTGACCGGGTGCTTCTTCGCAACTACAAGTGGGAGCCCAGCATCATCCAGCCCGAGCGCCGGGCCGAGAAGTACAACCAGAAGGCCGCGCTCATTCTGGTCACCGGCGAGCACGACACCGACCGGAAAGGCGTCGCCAAGGCGCTCGAGGGCAAGCTGTTCGAGGACGGCAAGGTGGTCTACTTCCTCGGCATCGGCAGCGTGCTGTACGGCGTGGACGCCGACATCGAGCGCAAGCCGGAGAACCGGCTGGAGCACATGCGGCGCCTGGCGGAGGTCGCCAACCTGATGCTCGACGCCGGCATGATCCTGGTCGTGGCGGCCGCCGAGCTCACCCAGGACGACTTGGAGGTCATTAAGACCGCCGTCCAGCCCGACTCGATCGAGACCGTCTGGGCCGGCGACACCATCACGACCGATCTCGTGGTCGACCTGCACTTACCGGGTGGCGCCATTCCGGAGTCCGTGGATCAGCTCAAGGCGCACCTGCAGGACAAGGGAATCATCTTCCGCCCATGGTAGGAACCCAGCTCCGCTCGGCGGTGATCGAGCTCGCGCGCGAGGCCGGCCGCGCGACCATGCGGTATTACGACGGCGCCGAGGATGCCGGGGTCCGCGAGAAGGACGATCGGAGCCCCGTCACCCTGGCCGATGAGGTGGCGCACCGCATCCTCGTCGAGGGGCTCTGCCGGATCGATCCGACCACGCCGGTGGTCTCGGAGGAGGCCGAAGCGGCAGGGTTCGAGCACCGGCGCGGCTGGCGGCGGTTCTGGCTGGTGGACCCGCTCGACGGCACCAAGGAGTTCATCAAGCGCCGGGCGGAGTTCACCGTCAACGTGGCGCTCATCGAGGACGGCGAGCCGGTGTTCGGCGTGGTGCTCGCACCGGCGCTGGATCTTCTGTATTGGGCCGTCAAGGGTGGGGGAGCGTGGCGGGAAGAGAAGTCGGCTCCGGCTGAGCGAATCTTTTCGAGCGCGCCAGCACCGGGTGTGCCGCTCACAGTGGTGGAGAGCCTTTCCCACCCGTCGCCGGAACTGGAGGAATACCTCCAGACCATCCCCGTGGCACGTCGGGTGAAAGCGGGAAGCTCGCTCAAGTTCTGCTGGGTGGCAGAGGGTCGCGCCGACATCTACCCCCGCTTGGGGCCGACAATGGAGTGGGATGTGGCCGCCGGAGATTGCGTCTACCGCCAGTCTGGGAGGAATGGAGAGCGCCCCTCCCCGCTGACCTACAACAAGCCAGACCTTCGCAACACTAGCTTCGTCATCGGCATATGAGACGAACCTGGGGTTTGGCGGAACTCTTGCTTGCCCGGCAGTGGTCCGGCGTCCGTAGCCAACCCTTCTGTGAGGGCCATGCCGACCGGCGTCCGAACTAAATCGGCCGCCCCCGTATTATGGTTCACCGGGCTTTCCGGCTCGGGAAAGAGCACCATTGCGACCCGCGTGAACCGGGAGTTGGAGCTGCAGGGAGTGGAAGTGGAGTACCTCGACGGGGACGCACTCCGAGAGGTCTTTCCCAACACCGGGTTCACCCGGCCTGAGCGGGAAGAGCACTTGCGTCGAGCCGGCTACATGGCCAGTCGTCTGGCCGCCCATGGGGTTACCGTCGTGGCGTCGTTTGTTTCGCCGTATCGCGGCTCGCGCGACTTCATTAGGAGGCTCTGCCGCAAGTTCGTCGAGATCTACGTGGCGACACCGTTGGAAGAATGTGAGCGGCGAGACGTCAAAGGGCTGTACGCTCGCGCGCGCCGGGGAGAAATCCAGAACTTTACGGGGATCGATGACCCGTATGAACCACCTGAGCATCCGGAGCTGACGCTCGATACCCGAGCCTTAAGCGTGGACCAGTGCGTGGCTAAAGTGCTCGAGCGGATTGGAGAGCGAGTCATATGACGAGCAGTACGGATCACCTGGATGAGCTGGAAAACCGGAGCGTTCACATTCTCCGGGAGGCGTACGCCAACTTCAAGAACCTGGGGATGCTCTGGTCCATCGGAAAGGACAGCACGGTCCTGCTCTGGCTGGCCCGGAAGTCGTTCTTTGGCCACGTGCCGATCCCGCTGATTCACATCGATACCTCCTACAAGATCCCGGAGATGATCGAGTATCGTGACCGGCTGGCCCTGGAGTGGAATCTCACCATGATCTATGGCCAGAACCGCCAGGCGTTGGAGGAGAAGCGCACCTTCCCTGACGGGGCGGTGGACCGGATCGCGTGCTGCAAGGCATTGAAGACCGATGCGCTCAAACACACGCTGAGCGGTGAATGGCCGCGGTACCGGCTCAACCACACCAAGAAGGTGTATGAGCTCGACCGCAATACCGAGCCGTTCACCGGCATCATCGTGGGCGTCCGCGCCGACGAGGAGGGGAGCCGGTCCAAGGAGCGTTACTTCTCGCCTCGCACCACCCAGTCGCAATGGGACGTCGGGGATCAGCCCCCGGAGTTCTGGAACCAGTTCAAGACCGAGTTCGCCCCCGGCACCCACCTGCGGATCCACCCGCTCCTGGACTGGACCGAGCTCAACATCTGGGAGTACATCAAGCGCGAGAACATCCCGACCGTTTCGCTCTACTACAACCAGGGCAATGGAAAACGCTTCCGCTCGCTCGGCTGTTATCCCTGCACCCACGCGGTGGACTCCGACGCCCAGAACGTTGACGACATCATCATGGAGCTCCAGACGGGAAAGTTCGCCAACATCGCCGAGCGTTCGGGGCGGGCCCAGGACAAGGAGGACGGCGGTGGGCTGGAGACTCTTCGGCGCGACGGGTACATGTAGGCGATGACCGTCACCAAACCGATCATCATCGTCGGCACCGGCCGCTGCGGATCGACCGTGTTTCACCGGCTGCTGGCCAGCCATCCGCAGGTGATGTGGTTGTCCGGCTTGTGTGATCGGTACCCTTCGAAGCCCGCCTGGAATCGCCGGGCAGTCACGGCCCTGGACAACCCAGTGCTGCGCCGGGCGTTCGGGGGAAGACTGCGGCCCGGCGAGTGTTACCGTTTCTGGGATACCCACGCCTACGGCTTCTCAGCACCGTTTCGTGATCTGGTCCGAGCGGACGTAACCCCCCGGATCAAGAAGCAGGTACGCGCGGCGTTCGAGCCGATGCTGACGCCGGCCCGCAACCGTCTCCTCATCAAGATCACCGGGTGGCCGCGGCTCGGCTTCCTGAGCGAAATCTTCGAGGATGCCAAATTCATTCATATCGTTCGCGATGGCCGGGCGGTCGCGAGCTCGTTGCTCCATGTGGACTTCTGGCGCGGCTGGTTCGGGCCTCAGGGCTGGCGGGCCGGCATGCTGTCGGGAGAGGACCTGGCCGAATGGGAGAGTTACAATCGGTCA
>JAXDMF010000142.1:0-7773 GCA_034666205.1 Gemmatimonadales bacterium | reverse complement strand
CAGATCGAGTTTGGTGTATACGGGCTCGGGGAAGAGCACCTTGGAGGGATTCGAGATCGCGATCTCATGACCGCCTACGACGAGGAGCTCGGGTTTGCCCCGGGTCGGCCTTGGTGATTTGTCGTTCATCGAGGAGCACTTGCGGCAGCACGCTCGAGGAGTAGCGCGCGCTCTCGTTCGTTGCGGGTGAGCGATGCGGCACGCTCGAACTCCGCCTTGGCCTCGTCCAGTCGGCCCAGCTTGCTGAGGAGGTCGCCGCGGACGCTCGGCAGCAGGTGGTAGTTCTTGAGCACAGGCTCGGAGGCCAGTGCATCCACGAGCTCGATACCGGCGGCTGGGCCGAATGCCATCGCGATGGCCATGGCGCGGTTCAGCTCCACGACGGGTGATGGCACCAGCTGGACCAGGTCTCCATAGAGCGCCGCAATACGAGCCCAGTCCGTTTCTGATGCAGTGTGCGCTCGCCCGTGACAAGCAGCGATCGCTGCCTGGAGCGCATACGGGCCATGCGTCCCGCCCATCTCCTCCGCCCGTGCGAGCGCGGCGAGGCCGCGATGGATGAGTAGCTGATCCCACCGGCCACGATCCTGATCGAGTAACAGAATCGGCGCACCCGAAGGTCCGACCCGGGCCCGCGCACGCGAGGCCTGAATCTCCATCAGCGCCACCAGCCCGTGGACCTCGTGCTCGTTTGGCACCAGCTCGGCCAGGATGCGGCCGAGGCGGAGGGCCTCCTCACAGAGCTGGGGACGCATCCAGTCATCGCCGGCCGTCGCCGAGTAACCCTCGTTGAATACGAGGTAGAGGACCTCGAGCACCGACGATAGTCGGGCGGCGAGCTCGTCCCCTCGGGGCACCTCGAAGGGAACGTGCGCCTCGGCCAGGGTCCGCTTGGCCCGGACGATACGCTGCGCGATAGTCGGTTCGGGGACCAGAAAGGCCCGCGCGATCTCCTCGGTCGTAAGACCGCCGACCAGGCGAAGCGTGAGCGCGACCCGCGCCTCGCTGGACAGAACCGGATGACAGGAGATGAATACCAGGCGCAGGAGGTCGTCGCCGACCTGGTCGTCGATCGCGGCATCGAGATCCGGCGCAGCCATCTCCTGCCTGGCCTCGAGCTCGTGACCGACCTCCACGTGCTTCCGCTCGAGCATCTTGTTCCGGCGCAGCAGATCGAAGGCCCGATGCTTTGCAGTGGCCATGAGCCAGGCACCGGGCTTGTCCGGTATGCCCGACTCCGGCCACTGCTCGAGTGCTGCGACGAGCGCGTCCTGTGCCAGATCCTCGGCGAGGCCCACGTCCCGCACGATCCGGGTAAGACCGGCGATCAGCCGGGCCGACTCGATCCTCCAGACCGCGTCGATCGTGCGATGGGTTTCGGTAGCCGTCATGGCTACCAATCAGCCCATCTGCCTCCACCGGTGCAAGCCTGCCTCTGCTCACACGTCGCCCCGCGTCGGAGACCGATCGCGGGGCGTTTCGTGATTTACTTCTTGGCCGCCACCTGCTTGCGCAGGCGCTCCTCTTGCTCCCTCAGCTCGGGCGTGAACTCGGCACCGAAGTCCTCCGCCTCGAACACCTGGCGAATCTCGACTTCGCCCTCCCGGAAGGGGGCTCGCTTGAGCCATTCGATGGCCTCTTCCTTCGATCTCACCTGCCAGAGCCAGAACCCGGCAACCAGCTCCTTGGTCTCGGTGAAAGGTCCGTCGATGACGGTGCGCTTGTTTCCCGAAAACCTGACCCGCGCGCCTTTGGAGCTCGCCTGCAGACCTTCGCCGGCGAGCATGACGCCAGCCTTGACCAGCTCTTCGTTGAACTTTCCCATCTCGGCAAGGAGCTCGTGGCTGGGGAGCACACCCGCCTCGGAATCCTTGTCGGCTTTGACTATCACCATGAACCGCATGGTCGTATCCCCTTTAGGTTTAAGGTTTTCGAGCCTTTAGCTATCAGCTGTTAGCTATTGGCTGCCGCTGTAGAAAGACGTACCCAAGCCCTAGACGAAACTGTTCTGAATGACTGCATAGCTCTTAGCTCATAGCTAATAGCTCTCATTTAGACGTCGAACGAGGGGTCGCGAAATCGACACGGAATGAAATCGGCGGCATGTTCCTGGGCATGATCGTCCATGTCGTCGATGGCACCTACGAGCTGTTCCGCCATTTCTATGGCCTTCGCCGCTTCCACAAGGGTGAGGATCCGCCCTTCGGCGCCGTGATCGGCGTGCTGCAGACCGTGTTGCAGATGATCGAAACGGGGGCAACTCACATCGGGGTCGCAACCGATCATGTCATCGAGTCCTTCCGCAACGACCTTTGGCCTGGCTACAAGACTGGGGATGGTATCGAGCGCGCACTCCTCGCGCAATTCCACCCACTAGAAGACGCGCTCGCTGCCATGGGAGTCGCGGTATGGCCGATGATCGAGCTGGAGGCTGATGACGGGCTTGCCTCCGCGGCCCGGATTGCGTCGGCGAACGAGGGCGTGGAGAAGGTCTGCATCTGGACGCCCGATAAGGACCTGGCGCAATGCGTTCGGGACGACCGGGTGGTGCAGGTTGACCGCAGAAGTCAGAAGATCCGCAATGCGGAAGGCGTGCGGGCGAAGTTCGGGGTGGAGCCCGTCCTGATTCCCGACTTCCTGGCGCTCGTTGGTGACGCGGCCGATGGGTATCCTGGCATAGCCGGAATCGGGGTGACTACGGCGGCACGGCTGCTGAATCGCTACGGAGTCATCGAGGAATTCCCGACGGCCGTACTGGGAGACGGCCGCGATCTGGCGCTCCTCTTCAAGAATCTGGCGACGCTTCGGACCGACGCGCCACTCTTCGGCGAGGTGGACGAGCTCCGGTGGCGCGGCCCGACGAGCGCCTTTCCTGAGTATGCGGAGCGCATGGGAGCGACCCGCCTGCTGGAGCGCTCACTGAAGGTAGGAGTAGGGTAAGGAGAAACCATGTCGCTCGAGGCGGAGTACGCCATCGTCACCCGACGATGGAGGGAGCTCGTTGATGAATTCGGAGGTGCCGCCCGAATTGCAGCTCGGGTAGCGATCGCCCGCTACAGCGTCTTCAAGAACGCGATCAATGCTACCCGCTCAGCCGGCGCGAGTCCGAGGAAGCGATCGCGCGCGCCGGCGCCTTCCCCACCGTGCGACTGGATCGCCTCCTCGAGCGTGGTGTCCCGGCCATCGTGGAGGAAGTCGGGCTTCAGGCGTACGCCGATCAGGGGCTCGGTTCGGAACTCGGCGGGCGTCGCCTCGCCCAGACACATGTCGGCGAGCTCCGGGCCCATGTCGTGCAACAGCAGATCGGTGTACGCGGCAACTTCTTTGTGACTCAAAGCTGCGATGGGAGAGTCGCCGGTGCGCAGGGTGGGAATGTGGCACCCCGCGCACCCGATATCGGCGAAGGTCTTGCGGCCGCGCTTGGCGTCCTTGCTAGCCTTCAGCGGGGTCGGCGCCGCAAGCAACCGCACGAAATCGTTAGTCCGGTCGAGCGCCTGCTGATCGATTTCGGGCTCGGGAACGGGATCGACTCCAGCCGGAATCGGCTTTCCGCCGACCGTCTCCTCGGTCAGCACCACCGGGCTGGTGATGCCCATCTCGGCGGAGAACGCCCCGGCATTGAATTCGTCGAGCCGCGGGACGAAGCCCTTGCGGCCGAAGCGGCCAAGTCGCCCATCCACGAAATGATTGGGTCGGCCTGATATGCCGTCACCGTTCCGGTCACCCGAATCGGCATACGAGAGAATGACCGAATCGGGCACCAGGTCCAGCAGTCCGCGTCCGAACAGCACGGGCGTGGTCCGCCGGGCGTGCGCGGTCGCGTTCGGCGACACCGGCTCCGAGTCGATGCCGACCGCCGCCTTCAGGGCCGGCGTCGACTTCAGCTGGAAGACAAACCCACCCTCGGCCGCCAGCGGGTCACAGAGTGGCGGATGGAAGGCGGAGGCGTGTAGTTCGACTTCATCGCCCACCCCGCCCTTCACCGGATCCTCGTGGCACTCGCCGCAGCCATCGGAATTGAACAGCGGCCCGAGCCCCGTCTCCGGAGTGAACGTGCTATCGAAGACGACTTTTCCCCGGTCGAAGCTGGCCAACTGATCCTTCGTCAAGCCCGGCACCGGGTCGCCCGGCTTCACCGGTTTCTGGCACGCGGCGCCTGCAATGCAGAGCAGGCCTGCGACGGCGACGGGACCTCGCCCGCGGATCACTGGACCGGCTCTGGCTTGGAGTTCGACGATTCGACTTTCTCGACCCGATCCGCAACCAACCCGGTGGCGGTCATCCTGCACTCCGCCCGCACGACGTCGCCGGGCTTGAGATCCGCCAACGACATTCTGGCCCCGCCGCGGGCAAACTGGGTTAACGGCAACGTGCGCATGTGTATCACTCGCAGCGCGAAGCCGACACCGATGACGAGATCGAATGAGGCGGTCTTCGGTTGCACCGCCTGCACGGTGCCCTGGTAGGTGTATGCCGCCGGCTGGGGTGAGGAGGGCGCCTGAGCCAGGAGCGAGGTCAGCAACGCAGCCGTGATGGCGAGTGCCTTCATGAGAGCCTCCCTTGTTCATTAATAGCTAAGTCGGCGCAGCCGAAGGACAAGTCAGGACTCTACTTCAGGCTCAACACAAAGAAGGCCGGCAGGGAGAGGTTCTGGGCGTTTCCCCAGGAACTCCCAGCGAACACCAAGTCATCCAATCCATCCGCCCACATCGACCGGATCTCAACGTCGTCTCCTCCCGTGTGTCCGGTGAGGATGCGGAGATCAAGCTGCTGCGTGATGACCAGCTGATTCTGTTCGAAGTAATCCACCCATCCTGCTTCACTCCCACCCAGGAGTCCATTGCCGGCTTTCGTCACGACATTCGTGAAGCGCGCCCCGATAAACTCAGACTCGGTGAACTCGGGACCTTTCACAATGGTGATTCCCGCGCCGCAGCATCCGGCAATTGTTTGGAAGAGGCTCTGTCCATCCGAGTAAAGCCGGGGGAATGAAATGGCGCCATTTAGATTGGCCGGATTCGGAGTGGCGGCCGCCTGAGCACCGGTCAGACGGTCGTACACTATGGTCTGGTTCGCAATGAATGTGTTGCCATAAGTGCGGGTGACCTCTAGAGTGGCCTTGTCAAGTTCCAACGCAAGCTCCCCTTCATTCAGCTGCGCCAGGTACAGGCGGTCACGATCAACCGCCAGTTCGGCCTGGCCGACAGTCACGTAGAGCTTGTCTTCGAATACTTCCACCGTCCCCAAGTAGGTCGAAAGCGCCCTCGCAGCCACTACACTGAGCGGCGATCCCTTCGCGAAAACCCATAGTCCGTCGGTCGTGGTCACATAAAGCCGATCAGCGTCCCCCCGAACTCCCGTGATTGGCACACCCAGGTCAATCGTCTGGACAATCGGAAAGTCGGCTGCGCGGTCACGCGCGAGGACAAACAAGCTGCCTTGATAGGAGCCCAGGTAAATCCGATCACGATCCGCATATACCGCGCGAGTGGAAACGAACGACCCGGGAATGTGGTCCCGGGCGGAAACGAGCTCGAGCCTGTTCCTGACGTGATGGATTTCCGTATCCGAGTTGCCGGCGAACCGAGAATCGCCCGAGTAAGTGGCCGTGATGATTCGTTGGTTGTCCGCGCCCGTCCCGGCCACCAAGAGGGTGACATCACAGAACCCAGACCCGTTCGTGAGGGTGGCGGTGCAGGTCTCGGAACCATCGCTCACCGTCACGCTCACATCGCCTGACGGGGTTCCGCCGCTTCCGCTGACGATGAACGTCACCCGTACGCTCTGGTTCACGGTGGACTCGTCCGGCTCATCGGAGGTGATCTCGATTGTCGAGGCAGCCTTCAGCACCGTGACCGTGGCCTTCTGAGTGATCTCCACGCCACCCGCAACCGCGGTGATGGTCTTGGTTTCGGCCACGGTCGAGCCGAAGGTGAAGGTCGCCTGCCCGTTGACGCCGCTCGTCGCGGTTGCCGGGCTGATGGTATTGCCGTTCCCAGTCGAGGACAGGGTGACCGAGACCCCGCTCAGCAGGTTTTCGTTGCCATCACGTACCGAGACTGTGATGGTGCTGGTCTGGGAGGCCACAATGATGGATGGCGGTGACGCGTCGACTGCAGACTTCAACGCGCTCGGAATACGGGCAGTGCAACTCACCGCGAAGCCCAGTTCCGCCATGGCACCGCTCGCAACCGTCACGGCGCGAGGGTTGGCGCCGTCCAGGGCACAGTTGCTCGCCACCCCACTCAGCCGAACACGGTGACCCCCCGCGGCCACACTCGTCAGCGAGGCCACCGAGTTGACCCCGATCGGCTGGCTGGAGCCTCCGTCGATGGCAAAGGTGTATCCGTCGGGGTCTTGGTCGGCGCCAGTTGTAACGGTCGTGATTCGGAGAGTTCCCGCTTCGGGAGGAGGTTCGGCACAGGTGACGAAAAAAGCCACGGTGATGCTCGCACTGGCAACGATCGTCACCGTGCGCGGGTTATCCTCGCTCACTTCGCAATTCGCCGCGACACCGCTCAAACCCACCACGTGGCTGCCCGGAGTGAGGCCAGTGAGGGTGGCCGCGGCGCTTACCCCCAGTGGGCCACGATCGACACCGTCCAGCGTGACAGTGTAGCCATCAGCGTCCGTGGAGGGTCCGCCAATGGAAGAGGTAACTTCGAGGCTGCCCGTGCTCGGCGCCGCGCTGCAGGCGACGGCAAACGTGACTGCCGTCGCCTCACCTGCCGTGACGCTAACGGTCCGGGGATTGTCACTCGAGACGGTGCAGTTGGCAGCGACGCCCGAAAGCTGGATGGTGTGAGACCCCGCCGCGACCTCAGTGATCCGAAGCGTCGCAGCCGAGCCGATCAACTGCGCCGGTTCGGCATCGACCTGCACGGTGTAGCCGTCCGGGTCGGGCTGGTCACCGGTGGTCGAGGTCGTAACCTCCAGCGTGCCGGTAGTTGGCGGCGTCGTCAGGTCCCCGCCGCCGCAGGCGTGGACCCCTAAGGCCGAGAGGAGGAACAAAGCCCCGATACCGGGACGGCGGTGCGACATGAACCTAGCCTTCCAAGATGAGACCCTTGCGGCCAGTGACGGCGGCAACGACTTGCCGTTCTTGAGTCGCTCAGATGTCGAGTTGTAGGTTCACAGGTCATCCTCGGGATCACGGGGCCGGAGGCGGGACCAGTTAAACAGGTCCAGCCCCCAGTTGAGGGCCCACCACAGGATGGCCCCGAGCAGGGCGAGCAAGCGGTCGGTCATTATAGGCCTGATGGGTCCGCGTCCCCTAGGGCATCGAGCGTGCAGCGTCCGGGTGCCGGGGATCGCTGGGGCGCCGAGAGGCTATTTCCGCGTCCAGAGTGTGGCATGGGGCTGGCCGCTCTCTGCCGTCTGGCTGGAGCCCACCACTTGACCCGCGGCGTTAACGTCGGCGGCCCGGCTAAAGTCACCGCCGAGCGTGCCCAGATCGATCATGACGCCCTTGTTCCAGAGAAAGGCGTGCGTCTCCTCCGCTGCCGTTTGACTTGCGCCCACCACCTGGCCCGCTGGGTTGATGGCGGTGGCAAATGCCAGCGCCCCGCCGAGCGTGCCCAGGTCGATCATGACACCCTTGTCCCAGAGAAAGGCGTGGAACGGAGCATCCCTGGTGATCGGGGGGGTGCTGAGGCCTACCACCTGACCCGCAGGGTTGATGTCCGAGGCTCCGCTGAAGGCCAGACCAAGCGTGCCTAGATCGGTCATCACACCCTTCACCCAGAGAAAGGCGTGGATCTCCCCGCCCTCCGC
>JAXDMF010000141.1:0-6955 GCA_034666205.1 Gemmatimonadales bacterium | reverse complement strand
CGAACCAGCGGCTGGTCAGCCAGGAAGACCAGCGCGGCCCCGGCGTACGCCTCTCCGGGTTTCCGGCGCTCCAGGGCCGCAAGGCCAAGTTGCAATGAGTGAGACAAGCCTTGGCCCGGGGCGTCGTTGAGGACGGCTTCGAGGCCCGCCCTTTCTACCAGGGCTCGAGAGTCCTGGTCCTCGGCGGAAATAATGGCGCAGCCGCCTTTGAGGATGCGACGCTCGCACGCAGCGCCGATGACATCGAGCACATGGGAGAGCAACGGACGGCCTCGGTACGAGGCGAGGAGCTTCCCGCCACCAAACCGCAGGCCTTTGCCGGCGGCCAAGACCAGGGGCCGCACCGGGAGTGGCCCCGCCCCGCTAGCCCCGAGGGAGTCCAGGGGGGCGTATGGACTCATCGAGATCTACCCCGCACGCTCGAGCGCAGTCTCCAGCGCCCGGCGGGTGATCACGGTCGCCAGATGACGCCGGTACCCGGCGGGGGCGTGAATGTCGCCGTTCACCTCGACGCCGGTTGTTGCCTCGGCCGCTACCCGGGCGACGACATCCGGCTCGCCGTTGCTGCCGACCAGGCCATCGGCACTCCGGAGTAAATACGCCATCTCCCCCACACCGGTGAGCGCGACTACTGCGTGCGTGATCGCCTTCCGCTTCCGGGCGACGACCACGGCGGCGGCCACCAGAGCGTATCCCGATGCAGGATTTTCCTGACTCAGGTAGGTCGTTCCCGCCCCGGTTGGCACCGGCGGGAGGATGATTTCGGTGAGCAGCTCGTCCTCGGCCAGCGCCGTGGTGAAGGCGCCCTGAAAAAACTCACGGGCCTTGACCGAACGGCGGCCGCCCTTCGAGCGCAGGTTGAACGTCGCGTCGAGCGCAAGCATGACGGCCGGCATGTCGGAGACCGGATCCGCATGCGCCAGACTCCCCCCGATGGTTCCCCGGTTGCGCACCTGAAGATCGCCGATGGTCTCGGTTGCCTCGGCGATGATCGGAAACCGCTCCCTCAGCAGCTCGGATTCGAGCAGCTCGCGGTAGGTGGTTCCGGCCCCAATCCGGGCTCCGCGGCCCTTCTCGGCAATCCCCTTGAGCTCCTCCAGCCGGCTGATGTCCACCAGGCGCGGTGGCTGAGCCAGCCTGAATTTCATGATCGGCAGGAGACTGTGACCTCCCGCTATCACTTTGCTGCCGTCCCCTTCGGAGAGGACCTTGAGCGCGTCCCTCAGGGACACGGCTCGGACGTAGTCGAAGCTGGTCGGAATCATCGCGCGATCTCCTTCCCGCCCTGAATCGCAGCCCAGACCCTCGCCGGCGTCAGCGGCTTGTCGATGTGGCGGATGCCGAACGGCTGGAGCGCGTCACAGACCGCGTTCACCACGCAGGCTGCCGACGCGATCGTACCGGCCTCACCGACCCCCTTCACGCCGAGCGGGTTGACCGGCGAAGGCGTGACCGTGTGCGCGGTCTCGATGTGCGGCATCTGGCTCGCCTTGGGCACGGCATAGTCCATCATGGTGCCGGTCAGGAGCTGGCCCGATTCGTCGTAAATCGCGATCTCCTGGATGGCCTCGCCGATCCCCTGGACGACTCCGCCATGGACCTGGCCGTCCACGATCATGGGATTGATGGGCGGGCCACAGTCGTCTACCGCGACGTATCGCAGGATATGAACCTGACCGGTCTCGATATCCACTTCCACGGTGCAGATATGAGATCCGAACGGATACACGAAATTGGTGGGATCGAAGAACGCCGTAGCTTCGAGGCCAGGCTCCATGCCAGCCGGCATGTTCCAGGCGAGATTGGCCATGAGCGCCGCTTCGGCAAATGTCTTCGACTGGTCGGGCGAGCCGCGAACGCTGAACTTGCCGTCCTTCCACTCGACATCCTGCTCGTTGGCCTCCAACAGATGAGCGGCAAGCTTCCTGGCCTTCTCCTTCACCCGCTGTGCCGCCACCTTCACCGCCGACCCGCAGACGGCGGTCGTGCGGCTGCCATAGGTACCCCAGCCCTGCGGCGTCGTCTCGGTGTCACCCGAGACGATCTCGATGTTCTCGACCGGGTAGCCGAATTCCTCCGCCACGATCTGGGCGAAGGTCGTCTCCTCGCCCTGCCCATGCGGCTTTCCTCCGATGTACACCCGGACCACGCCGGTGGGATAAACCCGGACGTTGGCAGAGTCGTACAGCCCTCCGCCGAATCCTACGGCGCCAGCTACCTGTGATGGGCCAAGGCCGCAGATCTCGATGTAAGACACGACCCCGATGCCAAGGTGGCGACCCTGTTTCCGGGCTTCGGCCTGGTCCTTCCGGAAGGCCTTGTAGTCCAGGATGCTCAGCGCCTTGTCCAGTGCGGCTGGATAGTTGCCCGAGTCGTAGGTCAGCCCCGTGGCAGTCGTGTAGGGGAACTTGTCGGCGGGGATGAAGTTCTTCCGGCGAATCTCGATCGGGTCCATCCCGATCTCGCGGGCGAACGTGTCCACCAGCCGTTCGATGAGAAAGGCTGCCTCCGGCCGTCCGGCACCGCGATAGGCATCGACCGGTGTCCCGGCGGTATAGACCCCGTAGATCGTGCCATGGATGTTGGGAATTGTGTAGGCGCCGGAGTACACCAGCCCATGGAGGATCGTCGGGATGCCAGGTCCCGCCGTAGAGGCATACGCTCCGAGACCGGCGTACACCCTGGTCCGAAGGCCGGTGATCTTCCCGTCCCGGGTGCCGCAGAGCTCGACATACTGGACGTGGTCGCGCCCGTGAATGGTGACCTTGTAATTCTCCGAGCGGTCCTCCGCCCACTTGACCGGCCGGCCGAGATCCATCGCCGCAAGGCTCACCAGGACCTCGTCGGGATACGCCGGTATCTTGCTCCCGAAACCACCGCCCACCTCCGGTGAGATGACCCGCACCCGGTGCTCCGGGAGCTTCAACATTACCGAGCAGAGGAAGCGGTGAATGTGTGGGTTCTGGCTGGTGACCCAGAGTGTGAGGTGCCCGGTTCCCTTGTTGTAGCTCGCTACGGCCGCACGGCACTCCATGGCCGTCGGGAGCAAACGCTGCTGGACGATGCGCTCCTTGACCTTGACCTCGGCCTCGTTGAACGCCTTCTCGGCGTCGCCTCCGGCCACCACCCAGGTGAACGCCACGTTGTTCGGCACTTCCTCGTGAAGCTGAGGAGCGCCGGCTTGGGCCATCTTCTCGGGATCGACTCCGCCGGGAAGCGGGTCGTAATCCACTTCGATCAGATCGATCGCGTCGCGTGCAGCCGCTCGTGACTCGGCAACCACCAAGGCGACGCCGTCGCCTGCGTAACGCACCTTGTCGTACGCGAGCAGCGGGTGCGGGGGGATCTTGAGATTGCAGTTGGGCACGTTCCAGGCGCAGGGTACCGGCACCAGCCGATCCTTGACCGCCGCCCCGGTGTACACCGCGAGCACCCCGGGCGCACGCTCGGCCTCGCTGATGTCGATTCGGGTGATCCGGGCGTGGGCGTAGGGACTGCGGAGGAAGGCGGCGTAGGTGAGGCCGGAGAGCTTGAGGTCATCGGTGTACGTCGCGGCGCCGGTGATCAGCCGGGGGTCCTCCCGCCGCTTGATGCCCGATCCGAAGATTGTGGCCATAAGATCTCCTCAGACTCCCGCGCCGGCGGGCTCGGCTCGCATCGTCTTCGCTGCGGCCTGCACTGCCGCGACGATGTTCTGATACCCAGTGCACCGGCAGTAGTTGCCTTCCAATCCGTGGCGGATCTCCTCCTCGCTGGGATCCGGGTTTCTGGCCAGAAGGTCGACCGCGGTAAGGATCATCCCTGGAGTGCAGAAGCCGCATTGCAGGCCGTGCTTCTCCCAGAAGGCGGCTTGAAGCGGGTGGAGCGCGTCGACGGTGCCGATGCCTTCTATGGTAGTGATAGCCTGCTCCTCGCACTGCACTGCAAGCTGGGTACAACTCTTCACCGCAAGGCCGTCGATCAGCACGGTGCAGGCACCGCACTGGCTGGTGTCGCAGCCGATGTGCGTGCCCGTGAGATTGAAGTCGTCACGGAGCACGTGCACCAGGAGCGAGCGCGGCTCGACCACGGCCGTGCGCACCGTCCCGTTGACGGTGAGAGTGACTGGGCGTTTCATGAACCGGAACTCCTTCCGCTCCGAAGGGCGAGGCGCGGTGGCGCACTCGAAGGCGGTGGGATGGGCGACAGATATGCTAGGCTACTGTTCGCTTCGGAGTCGGTCAAGATGGCGGCGGCCTTGACCTTGCAGGGCAAGACGGAGTAAAGTCACTACCCCTCCTACAGATCGTGGGTTCCCATTTTGGGGTGTAGCTCAATTGGCAGAGCGCCCGGCTGTTAACCGGGAGGTTGCTGGTTCGACCCCAGCCGCCCCAGTAGGGCTGAGTGCTGTAGCCACCCACTCATAGCGCATTCTAAAGAGCTAAGGATGTTTCCAGCGTCGCTGCACCGCGGTCTGCTTATGACGGTGACCTTGGCCTCGGTCGGGTGCAGTGATTTGATCCCGCGCCGGAGTACGGATGGCGCGCTTGCCGACACGACTCCAGAGGCTGCGAGCGCGCCCAAGCCGTCCGGACGTCCCCGGGGGCAGAGGGAGAGCCGCCCCACGGCAGCGGCCGAGGATGCGGGCTTTGCCGATATCCGGCGCACTCTGCGTCGGCTGGTGGCTGCGGAGGAGACTTTCTTCGCCGAGAATGGCGCCTACAGTGATGAGCTATCGCTCATCGGACTCACCCCCGACAAGAACACCACCATTCGCTTCCTGTGGCTCTCGCGGGAGGGCTGGGCCGCGAGCGGCACCCACCCCGCGCTCGCAGGCAGGGACTGCGTCGTTTTCGTGGGTCTGGCCAAGGCACCGCCCACGACTCTCAAGTACGTGCGCTCGGGGAAAGAGGGGGTTACGGTCTGCGATGACGCCTCGGCTCCGTCGGAGGCACCGGCTGCTCCGCCGGCCAAGCCCAAGCCGACCCTCGCCGATACCGCAAGCGTGCTGGACCTTCTGGACCCGCGGGTGGTTATGAAGGTCGATCTGCGTAACCTGGCGCACTCCCAGGAAACCTATTTTGCCATGCAAGGGACCTACGCTCGCCGGACCGAGCCCATGGCATTGCAATACCTCTGGCATCGGGACGTTCGGGTCAAGATTCTGGCAGCCGATGACCAGTCGTGGGCGGCCAAGGCCACCAGTGCCAGGTTTCCCGGGAAGAGCTGCGTCATCTGGTTTGGGGCGGTGGCCCAGCGACCCGCGACCGATGGTCAGCAGCGGCACGAAAATCGGTCGGGAGTGCCTGTGTGTGACGACTAACCCAAGCCCGCAGCCCCTCGAACCGATACTCTATCCTTAGGACCAGCGCAGACCTTCCTCTGCGCCCTGCTGCTTTCTCACAACTGATCGGCTGGATCGCACCCCTCCACCTGAGGGTCGCGACAAAGGCAAACCCGTCGAAAGGCGGGGACGCAAAGCCCCGAGGCTACCGCCGGCGCACCGATGCCCGGCCAGGCCAGTCGAGCTGCCGAACGAGCCAATGGAGGGGTTCATGCTATCCACCCCATGGAGTCTCGGCTTCGTGCTCGCCGTTATTCTGGGCGCGATGCTCGTACCCGGCTGCCGCCCCCAGGATCGACCTTCTCAATTCGGCTCGAGCCAGGTCATTGCGGACCAGCACATTGTGGCCATCAAGAGGATTTCTGCTGAGTGGTGTCGGGAGGTGGACGTGGCGGACAGCGCCGAGACCCAACCTGCCGCACCATGTCCAACAGAATCAGCCTATCGGCCGCGAGCCTGAGCCGGTATTCATCCCCGCCGCTGGGCACTCGAAGGTAGTAGGCGCCCGGCTCTCCCGAAGTCACCGAACCCAGCAGCTTTCCATCAACGGTTTTGGCGGCGGCGGCGCGCTCGGCGGGCCTCGCTTCCGGCGCAAAGACGATCACCAGCAAGTCCCGAGCGACCGCGGTTGACCCTCCGGCGCCGCAGGCCGCGCTCAGGATGCTGTCTGTCGGCTCCGGACGAACGGTGTCAGCGGCGGCTCGGGTACTATCGGCCGCCAACGCACTATCGGGCCGGGAAGCCGGCTGACTATCTGATGCGGCCGGGGCCGTGCTGCCGGAATCTGGAACCTGTCCCACCATCGCCGGCGGGACGATCAGGAGACCCAATCCCAGTAGCCAAAGTCCATAGCCCATAGCCCATAGCCTACAGCTTTTGATACGCCGACAGCGTTAGAAATTCCGGAAACACCTCCGCCGACACGAGCCCATCGAGCAACTCACCCGCGCTCGCCAATCGCGCGGGGTCGCTGCCTTCGGCGGCTAATCTCTCGCTCTCTTCCCTGAGTATCGCGCGGCAGCGCGCCAGGGTGACCGGCTCGCCCGATTCGGTCTTGGCTCCATGTCGGATCCACTGCCAGAGCTGCGACCGGGCGATCTCAGCCGTTGCCGCATCCTCCATCAGGTTGTTGATCGCGACTGCTCCCGAGCCCGCCAGCCATGCGGCCAGGTACTGAAGAGCAACGCTGATGTTGTTGCGCAGGCCCGCGTCGGTAACTCGGCCGTCCGGCACCCGAACGTCCAGTAGCTGCTCGCGGCGAACCTCCACGTCATCGCGCTGGCGGTCCTTCTGGTGCGGTCGATCCTTCAGCACCGCTCCGAACACTTCCTCCACGATCGGGACCAGATCGGGATGCGCCACCCACGCACCGTCGTACCCGGCGCGGGCCTCGCGAGTCTTGTCCTCCCTGACCCTGGCCAAGGCGATCTCGTTGACGTGGGGATCCCGCCGGCTGGGAATGAACGCGGCCATCCCTCCGATTGCGTGGGCTCCCCTCCGATGGCAGGTCTTCACCAGCAGCTCGGTGTAGGCCCGCATGAAGGGGATCGTCATGGTGAGTTGGGAGCGGTCGGGGAGGAGAAAGTCGGGGCGATCCTTGAAATTCTTGATGATGCTGAACAGGTAGTCCCA
>JAXDMF010000140.1:0-11477 GCA_034666205.1 Gemmatimonadales bacterium | reverse complement strand
CCATCGGTGGGAACGAGTATCAGCTGTGGGGCGGCACCGGTCTCGTTGCCGCCGCCCTGGCAATCGACGCAGCCGAACTGATCACCGTTGCCGAGCGCGGCCGGCCCCACCACCAGCCGCAGTGACGTAATCACCACCGGGCCTGGAGCCGCCGGCGGAGCGCCGGCGTTGGAGGCCGCCAGCCGGAACTCTACCGTCCCGAGCGTCCCTGGACCGGACGTGCCATTGTTGCAGGCCACCGCGCCGGCCGCAGCCAGGGCCAGCAGGGCAACCGAAGCGCTGCGCGCAGTCATGGCGAATTGGCTCCATTGGGGAATGACAGGAGATACGAACCGGGACCGGTCTTTTTCGCCTGGGTGCTGAGCGCGTCGCCGCGTTTGGAGAAGACCACCCTCTGGCCCACTCGGATCGAAACCAAGGGCAGGTTCTGCGGCAGCGTGATGCGATAGCCTGCCGTCACGCTTCGGTTGGCCACGAGCACCCTTCCCTCGCGTACCGAGTAGGCCGATGGGGCGGAGGCGACAATCGAGACCTCAGTCGCTTCCCGGAGGGCGATCTCGATCTCGCCGCGGCGGGGCCACTCCTCGAACGCGATCTCGACCGTGCCGGCCGGCACGAAGGCGATACCGGTGGACGACGCGCGCTCCGGGCTAGGGGGAGGAGCCGGCGGATACTGAGATTCGATCTGGGGTGCCGGGCCCAGCAGCCAATTCATTGCGCGATGGATCAGGCCGGTTCGCACCGTCGCGCCCGCGGCGGTCACCACGCAGAGCGCGATCATCGCGGCCACGAGGAGACTCGGGCGGGAAGGACGAGGCTGGGACCGCGGCCGGCCCAGCACATCCGCGAGGCTCCGCGCCGGGACCTGGCCGTCGAGCCGGTCCAGCAATTCCACCGTAAATGCTCGACGGCGACCAAGGGCGGCCACGGTGCGCCGGCAGTCAGCACAGGTGTCGGAGTGGCTGGCCAGCTGCCGCTGGACCGGCGGGTCGCTCTCGCCATCCAGGAACTCCTGCCACATACCCTCAGTCGGATGCATGGGTCATTCCCTTGTAGGCCCGGGACATGGCGGCAGTTGCCCGAGCGAGCAGGGTGCCGACGCTCGAGGTCGCTATGCCGAGTGCTTCAGCGATTTCCCGATAGGAGAAGCCCTCGTGGCGCAGGATGAGGAGCCGGCGGTCCCGCGGCGGTAATGTCTCGAGGGCACGGCGAACCTCTGCCTCACGTTCGTTGGTCAGCACCTGGGCATCCGAGGGAGGAGGACCCCGGCCCTCCTCGCTCGGGGACACCCACAGCGCCAGCAGCCGCCTGCGGCGCTTGCTCGTGCGGTATTCGTCCCGCACGATGTTGTTCGCCACTGACACCAGCCACGCCGCGGGATCAGCCGGCATTTCCCCGCGCGCGTGGAGCCGCACGAAGCTTTCCTGGGCCACGTCGTCGGCCAAGGCCGGATCACCCGAAACGCGTTTGAGGTAGCGGTAGAGCATGGGAAAGCGCTCGCGGAACAGCGCGGCAAAGGCTTCGTCGAAAGTACGGCTCGAGCTTGTGGCCGTGGTGTCGCCGGGAAGCGGCAAGTGCAAAGTCCTCGTCGACAGTGGTGTCACAGCCTAGGAACGCCGGGAGCCCTGGCTTTGTGACATCCCTGCCCGCAGAGAGTTAGAAAGCCCAGCCGATCTGGGCGATGAGCGATCTGGAGGGGAACAGGAGGGGACGACGGCCGGAGCCGTCCTGTACGTACCCGAGGACATTGGCACGGTTGAACAGATTGGTGACGGTGAACGCGGTGGTGAGCCGTCCTGCCCTGCCGGCAACGCCGATAGGCCACTCCCGGGTGAGCCCCAGGTCGGTGCGGAAGAAGATCGGTAGCCGTGCGCCGTTCAGGGGGCCCAGTATCTCTTGCGGGCTTCCCGAGATCTCTCCGCTGGCCCCGATGCCGCCCGGAGACTGCCATTCCACGCCACTCTGGAGCAGGCTGGTGGGTCCCCCATCGCTCACGGTGCCCGCCAGTCGAACCGAAGTCCCCTGGCCAAATCTTCGGGCGATTCCAGCCGTCGCCCATCGACTCCGCAAGGATGCGGGAAAGAACTCGCTGGATCCCAGATCGCGTTGGGTGGAACCCAGACCCAGGCTGGCCCGTGACTCCCACGAATTTCGGCTATACCGTGCCTGGAGCTTGAGACCCTCCGCATGGCCGGACGCGAGGGGTGGCAGACTGATCGCGAACGGAGCTGCGCTGGTGGCGGCCGGGACGAGCAGCCCGTTGAACCGCCGGGCGTAACCCTCAACTGTGAGGGTGAAGCCCGGGCCGATGCGAGTCTCCAGCTCGGCAGAGACCTGGTCCGACCGGGCTGGGCCGAGCCCACTCGCTCCCAGCGTTACGGGAAGCTCGGCCGGGAACGCGTGGTCGAGCAGCGACTCCTCGTTACGCATCGACTGCACGTACTGATGAACCCGCCCGGCGCCCGCGGACAGCGTGACCGCCGGCGCGAGCCGGTACCGGATAGAAAGACGCGGCTCGAAGGTGAGCTCCGTCGCGTCGACCGAGGTGGCCCGGAGCCCGGCCAAAGTCGACCAGCGGCCAAGTGTTCGCCGGTCTTCGACGAACGCGCTGAGGATAGCCGGAGCGGCGTGGAATCGAGCACTCGCTGTGGTGGAGGACATCTCGTAGGCAGCTTCGGTCCGCTGGAGCGAAACGCCGAGCCGCTGGCGCGCGGAGCCGGCGCCAATGAGCAGCTCGGAATTGATGCCGATCTCGTGCAGCCCGCTCCCGACCTGCACGGAACCGGCCACGGGTGACCAGGCGATCCCGGCAGCACTGGAGGCGCTCCACAACCGGGTCGTTAGCGTCGGGCCGTTCGGACGGGACCGGGTCCAGACCGCTCCCGCAGTGTTGCTGGACCAGGAGAATCGGTTGCGGACACCATTAGGGCTGCCACCGTTGTTCTGCTCCAATGGGTCTGCCGCAGGAAAGCTCAGGCGGTCCCCCGTATTCAGCAGATAGAGCCGGATCTCGTCGCCCCGCGAGGCGAAAGTGCCCCGGGCCAGCAGGTCGTGAAATCCGTTGTTGCGCCAACCGTCGCCATCCTGGGCAAAGACCCCGCGGTAGCTCTGTCTCCCGCTTACGAGAAGCGATCCGGCTCCGCGAGCGAAGGAACCCTCCACCAGCTGGCGGACCGATGTTGCATCCCATGCCCCGGTCATCCGCAGAGGTCGGTCACCCGGCGGCGCAAGCAGGTGCAGCTCGACCGTACTGGAGAGCCGGCCACCGAGGCTTGCCGGCGGAACGGCCGAGTGCAGATCCACGTCGGCGACCGCGTCCGGGTTCAGCAGGCCTGAGGTGCCTCCGAGATGCATCGTGCCGTACACCGGTAGCCCGTCGAGCAACACCAGGTTCTGGTCGCCAGAGCCGCCGTGCACGTGCAGCGTCGTTGAGAGCCCCGTCTGGGAGGCCGCGTCAGTCGAAGTTGCCGCCGCCAGCAGCGGGTCGTCACTCGTGACCAGCGGATCGGACCAGAGGGAGTCCCGGCGGAAGCGTCGGAGTCCGATCTCTAGAGAGTCGCCGCCCGGCGACGTCAAGTCTCCAGCATGGCGTCCGCCCGTGGTTGCGACCTCGAGCTGTGGAAGCGCTACCGGGACCGGCTGCAGCTCCACGTCCAGATGAAGCGACGATCCGCTGGGAACTACGACGCGCAACTGGAGGCTGTCGTAGCCGGGGCGGCTGAATTTGAGCGATTGGGGTCCGGTGGGGAGGGTCGCCAGCGAGTAGACGCCCCCCGGCGTGCTGAGTGCCGAGGGGCCACCGGCTTCAGTCTCCACTCGTACTCCCACTACCGGCGCGCCGGTGATCGCGTCGTTCACGGCACCGTAGACCGAATCGCTTCCCGCCGGCGTCAGCAGGGTGAGGACCAGCAGGAGAGGACTGCTCATGGTCTACTGGTGGGCGGCTGCTTCCTTTTTCGCCTCAGAGGCTTCCTTGGCGGCATCCTCGTGCTCGACCGACACCACAGAGCCGTCGCGCGCATCCACCTGGACTTCTTCCACGCCGGTCGCGGCCCCCTTCTTGATGTCGAAAGAATAGATCAGCCGACCGTTCTCCTGCTCGAGCTCCTCCTTCACGATCTTGCCGCCCGGGACTTTGCGCAGCGCTGTGGCCCGGGCGGTAGCCGTGTCGATCCTGGCTGAGTCGGAGAGAGCGCCTGTCTCCTCCTTGATCGGCGCGCCGGACTGGATCGGAGCGCCGGATTGGCGGTTACAGGCAACGACTGTGACACAGAGTCCAAGGCCGGTTAGATAAAGGCCAGCGCGATGAGAGATTCTAGGGGTTTTCATTGATGGCCACCCGCGTTGAAAGTTGGAAAATCAATATAGGCCGGGTCACTCGGTGGTGCGGAGGGCGCCGAGCAGTTCCAGCATGGTCGGGAGCACCAGTAGGGTGACGGCGGTGGACACCGCCAGGCCACCGATCACAGCCAGGGCGAGGGGGCGCTGCAGCTCAGCCCCCGAACCGAGCCCGAGCGCCAGCGGGATGAGCCCCACCAACGTACACAGCGTGGTCATGAGAATGGGGCGGAGGCGAAGCTGGCCGGCGTGGACCAAGGCCTGCTCCTGCGTTAGCCCCTCCCGGCGGGCGCGGACCGCCGCATCGAGCAGCAGAATTCCGTTCTTCACGATGAGGCCGACCAGCAGGATCACGCCCATGAAGCTCGACACGTTGAAGGGAACGCCGGTGAGTGTCAGCATCAGCACCGCGCCGGTCAGACCGAGCGGCACCACGAGCACGATGGCGAGCGGACCGCGGAATCCGCGGAACTGGGTGACCAGTACCGCCAGCACCGCACCGATCGCCAGCGCGAGCACGGCGAGCAGCTCACGGAACGACTGCTGCTGACTGGCGTACTGGCCCCCGAACTCGAGTCGCACCGAGGCCGGGAGTGGAACCCGGGCGACGGCGGCGCGCACGTCACGCATCACCGACCCCAGGCTGCGCCCTTCCACTCTTCCGGTCACGGTCACGACGGGTCGCAGGTTTTCCCGCAGCAGCTCGCTGGCACCGGCGGTATCGCGAACGGTGCCGAGCTGGGCCAGCGGGGCCCATCCCTGGGGACCGACAATCGGGATCACGGAGGCGACCTCCGCCCGGGTGCGGACCGAGTCGGGAAAGCGCACCCGGATCGATATGACCCGGTCCGCTTCGCGGGCCGTGCCGGCCTCCGCACCAAACAGCGCGGCACGAGCATCGGCCTGGACCTTGTCTGGGGTGAGTCCGAGCCGGGCCACCCGCACCGGGTCCAGGTCAATCCGCAGCTCAGGGTCCTGTCCCGGCACGCCATCGTACAGGTCCACCAACCCCGGCGTCCGCTCGATTCCATTGGCCAGGGCCTTGGCCGCGCGCTCCGCAGCTGCGTGGTCGGTGCCGAACAGCTTCAGCTCCACCGGTGCCGGCGCCCCCGCCAGGTCGCCAATGACATCCTGGAGCAGTTGCACGAACTCGACGCGCACGGCCGGGGCCTCGGCCTCGGCTGCGGTGCGGACACGGTCCATCACGTCGTACACCGACGACTTGCGCTGATTCCGTGGCTTCAGCCGTACGGTGAAGTCACCACTGTTGGGAAGCGTCGCGGCGAACCCGAGCTCGAGGCCGGTTCGCCGGGTGAACGACAAGACGTCCGGATCGCGCCCGACGATCTGTTCCAGGACCTGTACCTGCCGGTTGGTCTCCGCCAGCGCTCCGCCCGGCGGAGCCCAGTAGTCCAGGATGAATCCGCCCTCGTCCATTGTCGGCAGAAACCCGGTACCCATGAGGCGAGTGAGACCTAGCGCGCCCAAGAGGAGCAGCCCCGCGCCCGCGAGCACCAGGCGGCGGCGCTCGAGCGCCCAGCCGACCGTGCGACCGTAGCGGCCCTCGAGCCGCTCGAGTCTGAGATGGGGCAGGGTAGTACCCTGATCGCCGGTCCGGGCGCCGCGCCGGGCCCATTCACCCGCGATGGCTGGAATCAGCGTCATCGCCACGACCAACGACAGCAGCACCGCGATGGTAAGCGCGAGCGCAAAGGACCGGAAAAAGTCGCCCACCACACCCTGGAGCAGGCCCAGCGGCGCGAACACGACGACCGTCGTCAACGTCGAGCCGGCAACCGGGCCGAAGATCTCGTCGGTGCCCCTCCGGATCACGTCGGCAGCCGGCTCGTTGGGGTGGAGGGCGAGCCGGCGCTCGATGTTCTCGACCACCACGACCCCGTCATCGATAATGAGACCGATCGCCACGGCCAGCCCGCCGAGCGACATCAGATTGAGGGTGTCACCGAAGACGAGCAGCCCGAGCAGGGTGATGGCGACGGTGATGGGGAGGGTGAGTGCCGCGGCGAAGGTGGTACGGATCCGGCCCAGCAGGAGAAAGAGGACGATCACGGCCAACCCGCCACCGATGAGCATCGCGTCGCGCACGCTCCGCATCGAGTCGCTGACCAGGGCGGCCTGGTCATAGACCGGCTCCAGCCTCACACCGGACGGCAGCAATGGCCGGATGGAATCGATTGCGGCCTCGACGGCCGCCTTCACCTTGAGCGTACTGCCGTTCGGCTGGCGCGCCACATTCACCAGTGCAGCCGGCCGGCCGTTGCCGGTCACGATCTGAAACTGGTCCTGCGGTGCGTACCGCACGGTGCCGAGGTCACCGACCCGGATGACCCGGTCGCCGGTTCGGCGGACGACTACCCCCGCCACGCTCTCCGGGGTGTTGGTCAGGCTGGACACGATGATGGCGTACTGGCGGTAGGCTCGATCTACTCGTCCCGCTGCGACGGCCTGGTCGGTGAGTCCGATGGCCTGCGCCACCTCGGCCACGCCGACACGATTGCTTATCAGGCGCGCCGGATCGAGCTGGACGCTCAGCTCGCGGACCCGTCCCCCTTGCACCTGGATCTCTCCAACGTCGGGCAAGCCGGCCAGCCGGGGTCTGACCGTGAACTCGGCGAGGTCGCGCAGCACGATCGGGTCACCGCCGACCAGTTCGTATTGGAGCACCGGAAACACCGAGGGAGTCAGACGCTCGGCACTCACCTCGATCTCTCGGGGCAGGGAAGGTTGCAGCGCGGCCAGACGGGCCTGGACCTGGCTCAGCGCCAGCTGCATGTCGGCCTGGGGCCGGAAGTCGAGGCTCAGCTCGACCGAGCCGCGCACCGTACGCGCGCGGATTTTCCGGAGACCGAGCAGCCCGCTCATCGCCTGCTCCAGTGGGCGGGTGGCGGCCACCACCATCTCCTGGGCCTCGAACGTGCCGCCCCGTCCCAGCACGACAATGCGGGGATAGGCGACTTCCGGGTATATAGCGGCGGGAAGGGTGTAGAGCGCGTAGAGGCCGCCAGCGGAGAGCAGCGCAGAGATCAGATAGACCGCGGAGCGGTAACGCTCTACGACCCCGGCAATACTTACCACCCGTCACCACCCAAACTGCTAACCACGGATGAACCTGGTACTGGTCTGGTGTGCTCTTGAACAACTGATCACTTGATCTCCAGGCAGAATGGGAGCGCGGCTTCTGTTGTGGTTACTTCTTCGGCGAGACCCGCATGCCATCCTGCAGCCCAAACGCGCCCGTGGTCACCACGCGGTCGCCGGGCGAGAGCTGGCCCTGCACCGCAACGCGGCCACCCTGGCGCACGCCCGCCCTGACGATCCGCTGGTGGACGATCGAATCGGGGCCGACGACGAACACCGCGCTACTATCGCCCGCCAGCACCAGCGATGAATCGGGTACCACCAGCGCCTGGGGATCGACACCGACCAGTACCCGGGCAGTTGCGCCCGCGCCGGCCAGCAGCCGCCCGTCACGATTTGGCACCCGGATCACCACCTCGCCCGCGTTGGTGAGGGAATCCACGCCGGGCGCCACCGCCGAGATCCGGGCTGAGTGGGGAGTCGAGTCGCCTTCTTGCACGACCATGACGGGCATGCCCGCGTGGAGCCGCGCCAGCCGGTTCGCCGGCACCGCGACATGCAGATCGAGGGTATCCATGTCGATCACCTCGGCCAGCTGCGCTCCTACATCCACCCGTTCTCCCCGCTGTACCCGCACCGTCTGCACCCGTCCACTCAATGGTGTGCGCACCCGCGTACGGGCCAGCAGCTCGCGGGCGGCTTGCGCGGCCGACGTGGCCTGCGCGGCATTCGCGGCTGCCTCTTCCGCCTGGCGGTTCGAGGTCACGCCATCGCTCAGCAATCGAGCCTGGCGCTCGGCCTCACGCTGGGCCTGCGCGGCGGCGGCCTCTCGCTGGCGAGACTCCGCCTCCAGCTCGGGCACGTCGAGCACGATCAGCTCGTCGCCGCGGCGCACCCGGCTTCCCACTTGAGCCAGCACCGAGTCGACGACGCCGGCCGCGGGCGCGGCGAGCAGGGCCGATCCCCCGGGCTTGGGACCGAGCCGTCCGGTGACGACGAGCTCGTCCCGCATCGTGTCCTGTACCACGGTCGCGGTGCCGACCGGCACCCGGGTGTTCGCCAGCGAGCCTGATCCGCCTGAATCCGGAGCGGCCTGGCTGCACCCCACGAGCGCCGCGAAAGTGGCACAGAGGGCGATCCTCATCGTCCGTCTCCGAGCAGCGCTTCCCAGTCCGCTAGCGCAGTCTGGTACGCGACCAGATCCTGCAGCCCGGCCAGCGCCGCGTCTCGCTCGCTTCGGAGCGCGTCGAGCACCGGCAGGATACCGGTCTCACCAGCCTGGTATGCATGGAGCGCACGGTCACGGAGGGAGCGGGACGCCGGCAGCAACGTGTCCCGGGCGAATCGAGCCCGGAGCCCGCTTTCCTCGAGGTGGATCCGCGCGGCCGCGATTCTCTGAGCGGCAACCAGCCGGGCCTCGCGCACGCGAGCCGCGGCTTCGCTCGAGCGGGCTCTTGCCTCAGCGGTCGCACCGGCACCGTGATGCCAGAGCGGGAACGGCATCGCCAGGCCGAACACCCACAACGCACCCGTGTTCGGCTCGGTCGGGTCCTGCCATTCGGCCCCACTCTGGAGGGTGGGAAGTGGAATGGCGCTGATGGAGGCACTCCGGGCCAGCGCCGAGGCGGCGCCCGAATCGGCAACGGCAGCGCGCACGGCCGGAACCCTGTCGACTGCAACCGAACGGACCGGATGACGATCGAGATTGGTGTCGAGTGCACCGGCGGGGGCCGGCGGTGCCAGGGGATCGAGTCCGACGGATCGTGCGAGATCGCTCGCCGCTATCCGGGTGCCCTCTCGCACGGTCGAGAGATTCTGGCGTGCGCGCGCCGCCTCGGCCCTGGCCTGCTCCGCCTCCAGCAGCGAGATGTCGCCCGCCCGCAGCCGTGCGCCACTGATCCGGGCGACTGAATCCGAGAGCGCCACCTGCGCGCTGCTCAGGCTCTCGGCCACCGCCGCCGCCCGTGCCGTATAGAAGGCGACCCGCACCTCTCGGTCCTGATCGGCAGCCGTCCGCGAGGAGTCGGCCTCGGCCGATCCGATGCCGAAGCGCGCCGCGTCGCGGTCCCTGCCACGCCGAAGCAGCCAGTCGAGCGGTTGATCCACCAGCAAGTGAAAACGGGGCGGCGATTCAGAGTGACTGTAGCTCACGGTGGGGTTGGGCACCGCACCCGCCACGCGAAAGGCGGCCCGCGCGGCCGCGACCCGGGCGGCAGCGGCGGCGAGTTGTCCCCGGCCCGAACGAGACAGGGTCAGGGCCTGGCTCAGGGTGAGAGTGTCGGAGGCGGCGGAAGGTCCCTGCACCAGCAGCAGAGCGGTCAGTAGCAGCATGCGTAAGGCTCTCTGCGCTGGAGTCGGCTAGGGACCGGGAACGGAGGAGGAATATACCGACTGCCGGGCCAGACATCCCGATAAGGAACGTTCCAGGTGCCGGCTTGTGACATCGCCCCGGTATCTCCCTCGGGGTGCGGTCTGTCCGCGATGTGCGTTAGGGGCTTTGCCGGACTTGCAGGTGGGAACCAGCGCCGGCGGAGGGGCCGCCTCCGACGACGCCGGGATGGGGATACTGCGGATGAGAATCGGTTGCACCTCCTCCGGTGATGCGAGTAATCAGGGGTCTCTCACTGAGAGCCTCGAAACCGGCTAAAGGTTGCCTCCGGATGCAGGCCGGTCCGTGTGCCGGTGCTGTTCGCGTTCCGCCTTGTCGCGGGCGCCCTTCCATTTGTCGTAGCGCTTCTGCTGGTCTTTGGTCAGACCCTCCTTGAGCACCTTCTCGAACTCCTTGTCCCTTTTCGTCAGCTCCTGAGACTGACGCTCCAGCGCATCACGCCGGCCGCGCGCTTCGGAACGGTCCCCGCTCTCGAAGGCCGCACGCATGGCTTGCATGGAGGTCCGGAGGCTGTCGCGAACCGGCCCGGTCTCGGCGGTGTAATTGGAGTAGCGCCGAGCGTAGAGGTGAAGCTGATCTCCACTCAGGCCTATGGAATCGTGCAGGATGGCAGGCGAGGGGGGTCCCTCGAGTGTCTCGGGTGAGATCATTTGGTGTCCGCCGCCCCCACGCCCGCCCCCGTGCCGCATGCCCCCGCCGCCCGCTCCCGGTCCCGGTCCCGGTCCGTAACCCCCGGGGCCGCTCTGCGCGAAGGGCGAGCCGGCAATGCCGAGTAGAAGGGTGAGGGTGAGTCCCAGCCCAACAGCCGAGCTGGTGAGCTTCGATGGCTTTCCTGCAATGGACATAGTCAACCTCGGGTTCAGATATTGGTGGGCAGAACTGTCTGTTCCGAGATACGCACAGTGTCTCGAATGCGTTGGGTGCGATTAGCTATTAGCTATTAGCTATTAGCTGGGAGCTGGGAGCTGGGAGCTGGGGTAGCCCATAGCCCATAGCTCTCACCAACGAAACGGCCCGTCTCCCGTATATGAAGACAAGCGGGAGGTGCCCGGCCTCCCACCAAGCTGGCCCTAACCCCAACGTCGAGGAGTCGGAGATAGAACCAGCATGATCGCCGCCGGGGAGCCGATCGACGATCGAGAGCTCCTGGTCCGGGTGCAGGGCGGCGATGCCGGGGCGTTCGACATCCTGGTGCAGCGCTACCTGCCGCGGGCGCGCGTTCTGGCCAGGCGCCTGATGCCGGATCCCGACGACGCCGACGATCTGGTGCAGGACGCGTTTCTGAGAGCGCTGGATCGGATCGCGACTTTCGACGTGGGGCGAGCGTTCGGCCCCTGGTTCACCCGGCTCTTGGTCAACACCGGCATCGATCAGCGGCGAAAGCAGTCGGTGCGCCGGACCGAGTCGCACGATCCGGAGACGTTTGCGGGAAAGTCGAGCCCGTACCGGGATGCCGAGCGGGCCGAACTGCGTCAGTCGCTGGACAAGGCGCTTCAAGAGCTCCCCGATCGCCAGCGACTCATCGTCTCGCTATTCGAGATCGACGGACACTCAACCGAAGAGGTGGCCAGCATGCTCAGCGTGAGTCAGGTGACGGTACGGTGGCATCTACATCAGGCAAGGCGGACCCTGCGCGAGGCGCTGAAGGGAT